>CALDQK010000449.1 GCA_937911525.1 uncultured bacterium | reverse complement strand
GCCGCCCGCGAGCGAGCAGGCGACGAGCGCGGCGCCGCGCAGGCCCGCCTGGAGCTCGCCCGCGCGAGCTTCCGCCGCAGCGACCTCCAGCAGGTCGAGGCGCGGGCGGCGCCGCTGCTCTCCCACCCCGAGCTCGCTCACGAGGCTCGCTACCTGAGCTTCTTGGCCAACTCGCTGCTCGAGCGCCACGAGCAGAGCACCGAGCACCTGCGCGAGCTCGCCCAACGCGAGGGCCCCTGGGGAATCTTGGCGCAGATCGAGCTCGAGCTGCAGCGAGACGTTCAGAACCAACGCTTGGAGTTCTCGCGGCACCTCGGGCGGCTCGAGGGGCTCCCCAGCGAAGGCCCCTGGCGCCCCTACGCCGTGCGGCTCCGCGCGCACCTGCGCAGCCTCGCTGGCGAGGAGGGCCACGTCGCGCTGCTCGAGGAGTCGCTGCGAGAGCGCCCCGACGACGCGCTCCTCTGCATGGCGCTCGCGGGCAAGCTCGTCGCCCAGGAGCCGACGCCTGCCAAGCTCGAACGCGTGCGAACCCTCTCCGCCGAGGCCCAGCGCCTGGCCCGACCGCGCGACGTGTTGCGCTACCACGAGCTGCGCTTCGAGCTGCACAAGGCGGCCGGAGAGGAGGACGACGCGATCGCCGCCTTGCGAGCCGCCAGCAAGGCCGAGGGGACCGACCCCGGCGTGGTCCTGACCCGCCTCGGGCTCTACCTCGACCAGCGCGGACGGCGCCTGGCGGCCCTGCGAGCCTGGGAGGAGGCCGGCGAGGAGACGAAGAGCCTCGACCTCCTGCGCAACTCCACCAAGACCATTCAGCCCTTCGCGCTTCGCCTTCGCATCCAGCGCGGGCTCGGCAACCCCGTCCTCGGCCCCCAGGTCGCGATCACGCCGAGCTGGAGAGGCGAGATCCAAGCCTGGCTGGAGGAGTTCCCCCAGGCGCTGCGCGGCCAGGTCGAGGCGCTGCTCGAGCGAGCCTGGCGAGGAGCGCCCTGGCGGCGCCTGCGCCCTGGGGTGGACGAGCTCCTGCGGGCCCGATCAACGGCAGCGGAGCTGCTCCTGGCGAGCGAGCTCGCGCTCGGCCGCGGCGAGCTCGATTACGCCGAGCCCCTCCTGGCGAGGGCAGCTCAGACGAAGGAGGCGAACCCCGCGCGGGTCTACCTGCTCAGCGGGAGCTCGTCGGCCCCTCCCCCGCGGAGCGCGGACCCCGCCGAGCAGCGCCTGCTCGAGGCGGCGACATGGATCCACCGCGCGCGCCCCCAGGAGGCGCTCGGCGCGCTCGCGACGCTCCCCCCGCAGGACCTCCCAGCGTGGGTCAGCCGCATGCGCTGGCAGCTGCTGGTGCAGGCAGCCTTCGCCAGCGGGAGCCGAAGCGGGCTGCCCAAGGCCGAGTCAGCGGTCCGCTCCTTGGGGCTGCTCCACGGCGGCTTCACGTACATCTGCTGGCGAGAGCAGCTCGTCCATGAGCTCCTGCGCCGCGAGCCGGACGAGTCCAAGTGGGCGCAGCTGGTGATCCTGCTGCGCCTGGACGCTTCGATCTCGCTGCGCGTCGACCTGCTCCACACCTACTGGCTCTTGCCCGAGGGCCTGCGCGAGCGCTGGCGCGCGTCGGCCGGGCTGTGGCGGGCCGAAGTGCAGGACGCCCTCCCGCGCGTGTCCCCCAGGGAGCGGGAGACGATCGATCGTGGCCTGCGGATCCTGGAGAGCCTGGAGCTGCTCGCCGAGGGCGCGCCCCCCGAGCAGGTCGAGGCAGCCTGGCGGCTCAACGGACCTCCTGGCGGAAGCCTGACGATCCTCGCGGGAGAGCGCTTCTTTCAGCGCTACAAGCGCCGCGCCCGCCGTCGCTAGGTCGCGCGCTCAGCGCGCGACGAACACCGCGTCGCGCAGGTAGGCTGAGGCCATGCTCTTCGGACTGAATCGCTGCGCCCTGATCGGAATGGTCCACTTCGGCCCGCTGCCCGGCAGCCCCGCCTGGGACGCCGAGCGCGGGCTAGGCCCCGTGATCGACGAGGCCCGCCGGGACGCCGAGCGCCTGCTCGAGGGCGGCTGCGACGCCCTGATCGTCGAGAACATGGGCGACGTGCCCTACCTCCCCGGCCGAGTCGAGCCCGAGACGGTCGCGGCGGCCGCGCTGGCCACCCAGGCCGTGGTCGCCTGCGGGGCCCCGACGGGGGTCCAGCTGCTGGCGGGCGCCAACCGGGAGGCGCTCGGGGTATGCGTCGCGACCGGCGCCAGCTTCATTCGCGCCGAGGCCTTCGCCTACGCCCACGTCGCCGACGAGGGCCTGCTCAACGCCTGCGCGGGCGAGCTCCTGCGCGTCCGCCGCGGGCTCGGGGCCGACGTCGCGGTGTGGGCCGACGTGCAGAAGAAGCACGCCGCCCACGCAATCACGGGCGACCTCGACCTCGAGTCCCTCGCCAAGGGCGCGGCCTTCTGCGGCGCCGACGCGCTGATCGTGACCGGCAAGCACACCGGGGGACCGACCTCGCTCGACGACGTCCACGCGGCTCGCGTCGCAGGCCTCCCCGTGGTCGTCGGCTCCGGCGTGACCCCCGCCGACGCGGGCCCGCTCAGCCAGGCCGCCGACGCCCTGATCGTGGGCTCCTGGCTCAAGGAGCAGGGCGACTGGCGCCGCCCCGTCGACGTGGAGCGCGTGCGCGAGCTGCGCGCCGCCCTCGGCTAGCGCCCTAACTCCTCTCGTTCCAGCGCAACGCGACCCTGAAAGACCGGGGCCTGCGCCCCTTTCTCGGGTCATGGACATCGTCACGCACGGCCTGATGGGCGCGATCCTGGCCAGCCCGCTCTTCCCGACCCACCCCCTGAGCGCGGCCGCCTTCGCCTTCGGCAACGTGCTGCCGGACCTCGACTCGCTCTCGCGCTGCGCCGGGAAGCGGGCCTTCCTCGCGACCCACCAAGGCCCGACCCACGCCTACGCCAGCGCGCTCGTGGCGGGGCTGGGCCTCGACCTGGCCCTGCGCCTCGGGGCCCCGGGCTGGCACGAGCCCCTGGCCGGACCGGCCCTGGCCCTGGGCATGGGCCTCCACTCGACCCTCGACTACACCAACACCTTCGGGATCCAGCTCTTCGCGCCCTTCAGCCGCCAGCGCCGCGCCTGCGAGTGGGTGTTCTTCATTGACGCGGTGGTCCTCTTGCTCAGCGCCCTGGCCCTGGCCGGGATCGTCGCCGCCGGCGGAGGCTGGCTGATCCCGGCGCTCTACGCGCTCAGCCTGACGCTCTACTGGGCGCTCAAGGGCGCCCTGCGGGCGCGGGCCGGCCGCCAGGCGCCGCCCGAGACGCTCTCCCTCCTGCCCAGCGCGCTCCTGCCCTGGACCTTCCTCGGCGTCGCCCGCCCCGAGGGCGCCGACGCCGTGACCCTGTTCCGCCTCGACGTCCGCGACGGCGCCCGCAGCCACGAGGAGCGGATCCCGATCCTCGACGGCGACTACGCCGAGCTCCTGGCCGAGGTCGCCGAGTTCCAGGCAATGCGCGCGCTCTCGCCCGCCTACCACCTGGTCTCGGCCGAGCCCGAGGGCGAGCGGACTCGCCTGCGCTGCCGGGACCTGCGCACCCGCAACTTCCAGACGAGCTTCGGCGAGCTCGAGCTCGTCCTCGACGCCCAGGGCCAGCTCCAGGAGCGCGTGTTCCATGTCTAAGCCAGGCTTCCGCTTCTCGCTCACCGACGCCGCCGCGATCGCGCTGGCCCTCGCCGCCGCCTTCGCCGGCCGCGAGCTGCTCGGCGCCTGGGCCCTGACCCCGGCGGTCGTGCTCGGCCACTTCTTCCTGTTCTGCAACGTGTTCCGCGTGCGGCGCCGCTACGAGCTGCGCTGGGCGGCGAGCTTCCTGCTGGTCGCCGGGGCCTGGCTGCTCCTGAGCGACCAGCGCGGGCTGGCCTACTGGGCCGCGGTCCTGGCGACCCAGACCCCGCTGACCCTGCTCGCGATCGGCGCCGAAATGCGCAGCCCGAGCTATCGCGGGATCGGCTACGCGCGGATCAATCCGGGCCGGC
Organism: uncultured bacterium; assembly: GCA_937911525.1. GTDB lineage: Bacteria > Planctomycetota > J058 > J058 > J058 > NORP233. The sequence goes on along the minus strand of CALDQK010000449.1, from coordinate 1,337 downwards.
TGCCCCCGGCGAGCCCGCCTCAGGGGAGCCCTGCCCCGGAGTGAGCCCCAGCCGCTCCCAGAGCGCGTCGTCGGCCAGGTGGGTCGGGCGCACGGTCTGGAGCGCGGTCAGCACGCTGGCGCGCAGGTTGGGGATCCGGCCCTCCAGGTCGCCGAGCAGCTCCTTGACCTGGGCCCGCCAGAGGTTCTCTTGGCTGCCGCACAGGTTGCAGGGAATGATCGGGAAGGCCTGGCCGGCCGCGAAGGTGATCAGGTCCTCCTCGGCTGCCAGGAAGAGCGGCCGGATCACCGTGTTGCGCCCGTCGTCGCTGTCGAGCACGGGCGGCATGGTCTTGAGCTGGCCCGAGAAGAACAGGTTCAAGAGCAGGGTCTCGAGCGCGTCGTCCCGGTGGTGCCCCAGCGCGATCTTGCTGCAGCCCAGCCGCTCGGCGGCGTTGTAGAGGATCCCCCGGCGCAGGCGCGAGCAGAGGCCGCAGAAGGTCTTGTTGGCGGGGATCTTGTCGGTGACGACCGAGTAGGTGTCCTCCTCGAGCACGTGGAACTCGCCGCCGCGCGCCTCGAGCCAGGCCCGCAGGCCGGCCCCGTCGTAGCCGGGCTGCTTCTGGTCGAGGTGGACCGGGATCAGCTCGAAGGAGATCGGCGCCCGCCGCTCCAGCTCGTCGAGCAGGACCAGGAGCGAGTAGCTGTCCTTGCCGCCCGAGAGCGCGACCATGACCCGGTCCCCCTCGGCGAACATCTTGTAGCGGACCGCCGCCTGCCCGACCGCCTTGCGCAGGCGGGTCGCCGCCGCCTCGTAGCCGGGCGGCGGGCCCGAGGGGGCCTCCTCAGGGGAGTCGACGGTGGGGAGCTGCTGGGCCACGAGGCGAGTGTAGCGGCGAAGTCGCGCCGGTCACTTCTTGGCGTGGACCCCGAAGCGCTCGCTCAGCTCCAGGGCCGAGTAGGGGTTGGTCCCGCCGAACACGTCGTCCGAGCGCTGGAGGCCCTGGCGCAGCCCGACCGTCTCCGCGACCCCCGCCTCGCTCCAGTCGGCCACGGTCAGGACCCGCGTCAGCAGCCCGCCGTAGTCGCCGTCGAGGGGGCTGTGACCCAGCTTGCCGAAGTTCAGGTAGCGCCAGCGCCGCCCCACGTAGACCTCGACCAGGGTGTGCGAGGCCCAGGAGCCGCTCAGCTGCTGGACCGACCGGGCCAGGCAAGCCTTGACGCGCGGCTGCTTCAGGCGCCCGAGCCAGGCCAGCTCCATGGAGTCCGAGCGGTCGATCAGGGGGTAGGTCAGCGCCAGCCGCGTCGGGATCCCCAGCGAGCGCAGGCAGCCCGCCAGGCATCAAAACTGAAAAGAAG
>CALDQK010000448.1 GCA_937911525.1 uncultured bacterium | reverse complement strand
GAGTGATCTCGCCCCTCGGCGCGCGCAGACCCTGCGCCGCTGTTGGGAGCCCCCCCTCTGGCGAATTGTCGAATCGCCCTCGGAGTGATCTCGCCCCTCGGCGCGCGCAGACCCTGCGCCGCTGTTGGGAGCCCCCCTGTAGCAGGCCGGGGGAGGGGACGCACCCGAGGGCGCCGTCACGACTGCCGCTCGACGCCCGACGCCCGCCGTGCCTGCCGACACCGAACGTCTGGCTCCGCGCTGCCTTGTGCGCGGGCCGGGTCCATTCCCCGCCAGCGGGGGCCGCGTCCCATTGCCCGCTCACGGCCGCGTCCCTTTGCCCGCTCCCTGACCACCGCCCTTCAGGCCTTCACGAGACGAACAGGAACGGACATGACACGACCGCGGGTTGAACCGGACCGGCTTCGGGAGCTGATACGACTGCGCCGCCGCGGGGCGAGCGCCCGCGAGGTGACGCGCCTCCTCCGCATGAGCCCCAAGACGGAGCGCCGCTACCGGGCGGTGTTGGCTCGCGCTGGCCTGCTGGAGGGTCCCTTAGACGCGCTCCCCTCGCTGGCCGAGATCAAGGCCGCGGTGCAGGTCGCGCTCCCCCCGCCTGCCCGGCCCCTCTCCTCGGTCGAGCCCTGGCGTGAGCAGGTCGATGCACTCATGGACAAGGGGCTCTCAGCCCAGGCGATCTACGACCGGATTCGCCTGAACACCAAGGACGGGCGGCGACGCTTCCGTGGCAGCTACTCGGCGGTCAACCGCTTCGTGCGCCGGGTCAAGCGCGAGCGCGGGGTCTCCCCCTTGGACGTGGTCATTCCGATCCCGACGACTCCGGCAGCCGAAGCTCAAGTCGACTTCGGCTACGCCGGCCGGCTCTACGACCCGAAGACCGGCGTCGTGCGGCGAGCCTGGATCTTCGTCATGTTGCTGGTTCACTCCCGCGTCTTCTACGCGCGGCTGGTCTTCGACCAGACGACCGAGACCTGGCTCGACCTCCACGAGCGGGCGTTCCGCGCGCTGGGCGGCCGGGTGACGACCGTCGTGCCAGACAACACACGGCGCGCCGTGCTGCGCGCCGCGTTCGGGATCGACGGGCCCACCGAGCTCGAGCGGAGCTACCGCGAGTTCGCCCAGCAGTGGGACTTCAAGATCGACCCCGCCCCGCCCGGCGCGCCGAAGAAGCGCGGCAAGGTCGAAGCGACCGTGAGATACCTGCGCGGGAACCCGCTGAAATCAAGGGACGGTCAGCCCATCGACGAGGTGCAGGCCGACCTTGACCTCTGGAACCGGGAGGTCGCGAGCGTCCGGATCCACGGGACCACAGGGCGCCGCCCGCTCGACGTCTTCGAAGAGGAGGAGCGCCCAGCGCTCCGGCCGCTGCCGGTCGTCGTGGGCGAGCGGGCGATCTGGAAGCGGGCCAAGGTCCACCCCGACGCCCACGTCACCTGCCGCAAGCGGCTGTTCTCCGTGCCCTGGCAGCTGATCCACGAGCAGGTGTGGATCCGGGCCTGCGGACGGGACGTCGAGGTGTTCCACCTGGACCAGAGCGTCGCTCGCCACGTGGATCGCGGGCTCCGGCGCACGACGCTCGACGAGCACCTGCCTGAGGACCGCCGGCTGCTGCGTCATCGCAGCCGCAGCTTCTGGGAGCAGCGGGCCAGCCGGGTCGGGCCGGAGACGCTGGCCCTCGTGCATGCCGTCTTCGACCAAGACCAGGTCTTGAGCCACCTGCGCCAGGTCCAGGCAGTCGTGAAGCACCTCGAGCAGTTCCCCGTGCCCAGGGCCGAGGCGGCCAGCCGCATGGTCCGCGAAGGCGGGGACCTCAGCTACCGCGCGCTCAAGACGACGCTCAGCCAGGGGCTCGATCTGCGGGAGGCCCTCAGCGCCGGCGCCCACAGCGCACCCCCGACCTCGCTGGAAGAGCTCCCGTGCTGCCCCACCTGCGGAACCTCGTCCACGCCGGTCGCTTCGGAAAGCCCTCGGCGCCTGGCCTTGCGGCCGACGGGGAGTTGACGAATGGGGGTCACCGTGCAGCCTCTCTCGGCTCTCAGGACCCAGTCCTGGGAGGAGCACGAACGGGCCAAAGGGGAGCAGCGACTGCCCCGCGGCCCCGACCACCACGCCTACCGAGGAGACGCCATGGGCGACCCTGACGATATCGACGACGTCCCGCGGATCTACGTGGCTTGTTTGGCCTGCCATTCGGCGGGCCGACTTCACGGCCGCTGGTTCGAGGTCGGCACCGACCCTGACGAGCTCCACCACGAGGTGCTGGGCCACTTCGCCACCGGCTGCGAGACCTGCACCAGCTACGAGTCCGAGTGCCCCGAGTGCCGGGCCTTCGCCACGCCCTTCCCCTGCGGCGGGGAGGAGCTGGCCGTTCACGACCACGAAGGGCTCGGGTCAGCCGGCGAGGGCTACGACCTCGAGCACCTGTGCGCCGTGGCAGGCCTCCTGGAGGACTTCCCCAGTCGGCCGGTGCTGGCCTACCTGTCGGAGGTCGATCGGGACGTCGAGCAGGCCCGCGAGGGCCTCCGGGACGGCTACGCAGGGAGCTGGAAGAGCGCCGCTGAATGGGCTGAGTCCTGGGCCGAGGACGCGGACCTCGGGGTCGAGCAGCTCTGGCCCTACGTCAACTGGGAAGCCTATGCCCGAGACCTCTTGCTGGGCGGTGACGTCCGCACTGTCGAGGCCCAGGGCTCCGTCCATGTGTTCTGGAGGTGACGATGACCGACAACGAACTGAGCAAGCCCCTGCGGATCCTCCTGGTCGACGACGAGGAACTCGTTCGCGACTTCCTGACGGACATGCTCACAGCGAAGGGTTTCCTGGTGCAGGCGGCACCCACCGGGGAGGTCGCGCTCCAGCTTGCCCGCGACGAACCACCAGACCTCGTCCTCAGCGACGTCAACATGCCGGGCATGGACGGCATAGAGCTGCTCTCCCTGTTCGGTGAGGACGCGGATCTCGACGGCGTGCCCTTCTTCCTCATGTCCGGGAACCCAGACGAGGAAGCGCGGGGCCTGCAGGCAGGCGCTGTCCGCTTCTTCCACAAGCCCATCGCGGACGGTGCACTCCTGGTCCGCGCCATCGAAGCTACCCGGCCGCTCACCGCGCTGGAAGACGGGCTGTACCGCGCCGTCCTGGAAGCAACGCCTGCCGGGGTCGTGGTGACCGACCCTGACGGCCGAGTAAGCTGGGCCAACGAGGCCTTCCTCACGCTCTCGGGCTACGCCCTCAGTGAGCTGCAGGGCAGGAAGCCGGGGGACCTCCTGCAAGGGCCGGGCACGGACGCCGTAACGGTCACGCGCATCCGGCAAGCGTTGGCTGAGCGCCGCACCTGCACGGAGGGGCTCCTCAGCTACGACAAGCGAGGTCAACCGTACTGGGCCACCCTCGAGATCAACCCGCTCAACGTGGGCGGGACCCACCTGGGGTTCTTCGCGTTCGTGAGGTCGTCCATGCCCCAAGCGCGGGGGACTGCCTTGGGGCTCACCGTCCCCCAGGTCCCAGCAGCGCGAGACGGGCTTAGCTCGCTTCACAAGCACCTGGCTGCGGCCATGACCTGCCTGACCGAGGCTGCCAGCGAGGGGGGGGCTCCGCAAGAGCTCCACGCCGCGCTCGTCAGCGTGCTCACCGAGGTGGCGCGGCTGCAAGGGATCACGGAGTGGATTCACGACGGGCTGGCCGACCTAAGCAGCGACTCGCGACCGCCCCTGCCCGACTTGCCGGCGCTTGACTGATTGAGCCCGAGGGAGATCGCGATTGGGCATCAGGGTTTGCCCCCCTTGCAGAAGGCGGGGGTGAAGAAGAACAATCGGTCGTGGACGTTGAACGATACATAGAGACGTTGCGCAGCAGACTCGCCGCGACCAGCCTCCCGGTCCGCAGCCGCAGGCTCCAGGAGCTCTTCGACTCGCTCCTCACCTGTGGCCCGGAGGAGAAGGACCAGGTCGCCGGCCTGGTGGCGTCAGTCGTGGCGACGCTCACGAACCCCCACCGACGCATGGCCATGTGGGAGAGGATAGCGTCAATCACCGCTCTGGAGTGGCGCCAGCTCGCCGCGCAGAAGGCCTGCCAAGCTGCGACCCGCAGGCACTCGCGCCCGAAGCCCACTCCCAGTGATCGACCTCATGAGCTGTCCTCGCAGCAGGAAGCCGAGGTGGCGACCGCGCTCCTGGGGACGACGGCATACGCCATTCAGGGCGGAGGACACCTCCAACTCGAGCTGGAGCGTATCGCCCAGGAGGGGCTGGTGAGTGAGACCTCCCCCTCTTGGAGCCTGCTGGAACGTCTGCGGACGGCTCTGCGAAGCGCCGAGCGAGAGCACGTCGAGGCCGTGGAGCCCCTCACCCACTTGGCCGGTCAGGTCCTGACCGTCGTCACCGACTACCCCGAACGCATCACCGAGCTCATGAGTGCGAGTGACGCTCTCCTGCCCGATCAGCTGCGAGCCCTGGCCGTGAGGCTGCGCGAGGCCCGCCACGCAGCCGCGCAGCAGATCGACGAGGTCATCAAGAGGCTTGGCCTCGTTGTAGATCAGGCAGAGGACGTTGAAGTGATCGCCCTGCGGCTCACCGAGCGCGAAGCGGTCGGCTGGGGGGACGAGGAGCGAAGGGTCGCTGCGCGGATCCAGCTTCACCTGCGACAGGGTGAGGAGCTGTGGGGTGACGAAGGGGCAAGGCCAGGGCTGTGCAAGGTGAGGCAGGGCAGGGCTCGCAGGCGGGCATCCGAGCTACTCGCGCATCTGCTGATAGTGAAGGGCAAGACGCCGATCTGGTGGAAGCGGGTGGTCCAGGCGGGCTTGCGGGAGATCGAGCTGGACAGCCTGAGCGCCAAGCGGATCAAGGCAAGTCGGCAGCGCACGCTGGTAGCTAAGGCCTTGGAGGCGGTCGAGACGGCGTCCAATCACACCTCAAGCGAGCGCTTCATGCCGGACGAGATTGCAGCTGAGCTCGGTCGCTCCCTCGGTCAGCTGGAGTTCGAGCTGCGCCAGCGTCCCGGCGACGAGGCGCTCAAGACCCGAATCGCGCAGACCCGCGAGCTGCGGGAGCACTTCCTGGGGAAGCAGCGTGAGGACGCGCGCGCCAGGCTCGCCCAGATCACCGAGGAAGCACGCGGGCTCGCTGCTGAGGGCGAGCTCAAGACGGAGTCTGGAGAGTGGTTCTTCGACATGACGTAGCCGCGCTACTCCGTCCCTCGGACCAGCTGGCAGAAGTGCCAGAAGCTCTGCGGTTCGAAGAACCGCGCGGAGACGGCGTCTGCTATTCGGACCGTGGAGCCGTCGTTCAGCTCACGGCCTTGGTTCGGCGGGAGCCTGACGCCTTCGATGAACGTGCCGTTCGTCGAGTTCCGGTCCTCGATCAACCAGCCGCGCTCTCGGCGGTAGAAGATCGCGTGCATCTTCGAGACGGAGCGGTGAGACAAGACGAGGTCGTTGTTCCTCGCTCGCCCCAGAGTGATCATGCCCGCGAATGGGTTGCGGTCGGACTTGGCCACCCACACCACGCGCGCCTCGGGATGAACGAGGCCGCTCGGTCCCGTGAATGTCTTGGGAGCCACCAGGACGTCGGCGATGGTCGCCCCGAGATCTGTCCGGTCGAGGTTCGGGAGAGGCTCTGGAGGCGTATTGATCATCTCTTGGCTCGACGAGCCCACGGGCTCGAGGAGCAGGGCGGGGTGGGGATACTTCGAAAGGAAAGCCTGCTCCTCACGTAGGCTGCTCACCAGCTCTTGGAACCGCGGTCGGGTGACGCCTCTCGTCATGAGCTCAGTCGCCAGGCGGTGGTCGATCCCCGCGCCGTCCTCCCTATCCGAACTTGCCGGAGGCGTTGGAGCGCTTCCAGGTACCCGCGCACTGCCCGGACAGGCAGCCTGAGCTCGCGCGAGAGTCGCTCGACTGTGCGGGGGCCGCGAGTGAGGGTCAGCAGGAGCTCCTGAGCGGTGGTCCCCTCCGGGTCCACGACGCGTGAGCCTTCTCGCGCCACCCGCGCCACCTCGTTCCGCTCGCCCTCCAGGTTCGCCAGCACCTCTCTCACGTAGGGGTGGAGGGTGACGTGGCCCGGACAGTACGGCTTTCCCTCCCTCGTGACCTCGAAGCACCCCGCGGCCTCACAGATCCTACGGGGTGAGGCAGCCACGGAGCGCCGGGTTGGAACTGCGCGCAACATACGCTCACCGCTCATACAGCCCTCGGCTAGCGAGGCGGCAGGGTGAGCGGAGAAAGAGACGCAGTTCGTGTCTCCTCGAGACCCAGTCCCGAATCACTTCGCTCGTCAGAACCAATCGCCACGGTGAAGGGCCATGTCGCGCATGAACCCTCGGCAGAGCGCCAAGGCCGCATCGTCGCCGAGTTCTGCCAAGAGGATGGTGAATGCTTGCTCCAGTGGTCGACTGTGGACGCACGCGTCCCAGGACCTGGCGCCCAGGCGGTCCCAGCCCAATAGACGGCGGCTAACACTCCTCCTTACTCGGTACACAGCCATCCACGACCCCTCCCCTGTTGAGTCTGGCAGCGGGCTGAGGATAAGTCCAGGCGTTTGCGTCTCTTACATGGTCACCAGGAGCAATCACGCACATCATCTCCACAAGAGGGAACCGTTCTCAAAGCTGCGGTTTCTCCAGACCGGGGGCCACTGTGGACCACTCCACAGTGGCCCCCTGTTTTCGGGGCTTAGCGCACGCCACGGTTCTCGATCCAGCAGCGCACCGTACTGATGATCTCCCGCACGGCATCGACCTTGTCCTCGGTCGGGGAGCCTCGGACATCGGCCTTCACTTCGTCCAGGCCCTTCAGGGCTGCCTGCAAGCAGGTATCCAGCGCTTCCGCTTCGACGTCGAGGTCGCGCCACTTGGGGACCTCGCATTGCGCGGCTGCGCTTGGGCTTGGGGGCCTGGATTCTCGCTGAGCCCGCGCGCCCTCCTTCACGTGAAGGAACCAACCAGGAGCGAATTCCTCATCCGGCGTCCATGGCGCGATGTCCGCGGACGATTCTCCGGTGATCTCCTCCACGACGAGGCGGCAACCAGGTGCGATCTCCTCCTCGATCCGTATGGTCGCGGTCCTCTGGGCCTCCCTCAGTGCCCGGAGGTCCCGCTTCACGGTCCCCTCGCTGACCTCCAACTCCTCGGCGATCTCGTCCTTGGTCTTCCCCTCGGAGACGAGCCGGGCCACGTTCTCCCGACGCTCTTCCCGGCCCTTGGCCGAGGCCTTCCTCGCCGGGCGCCGGCGGCCGTCCCTGCCGCGGACTCTCTTCGGCGTCACGACCATGGCCGCCCCGCCCAGGTCTGCCCCGATCGTTTTGGGGTCGACGCCCTCCTCCTCGGCGATCTGGCGCATGCTGTTGCCGTCGGCTCGCTTCACCTTCGCGCGTGCCCGCCGGCGCTGGCGCTGCTCCGCCTGCTGCTGCTTGGTCAAGTGGCGGCGGCAGGCGTTGATCTTCTCGGCCATGCCGTCGAGTTGCTCACGGGTGTAGCCCCGGAAGATCTCCACGGGGATCTCCTCGATCCCCAACTCGTGGGCCAAGAGCAGCCGCTCCTTGCCGTCGACCACGTTGCCGTCAGGGTCGGTGATGACCGGGACCTTGATCCCATCAACCTCCAGGCTCTCGCGCAGGTCCGCGCGCTCCCGTTGATTCAGCGGGCGGATCGTGCGTCCGTAGACCTTGAGGCGGTAGGTCACCCCTGCGATGGTCACCTGGTCGTGGAACTTCCAGGGCTTGGGTTCGAGCACCGCCTGAGTCTGGTCGATCAACTCCTGCACCCGCTGCCTTGCGCCGCGCTTGAGGACGAGGGGCTTGTACTTGCCGTCCCGCTCCAACTCGATGACGTCCAGCTCCTCCAGCTCGCGCTTGAGCCGGTTCCAGGCCTTCTTGAGCGCGGCGTCGTCCTTGTCCGCGGCGAACTGCCTCCGGAACGCCTCGACGTCGAGTTCGAACAGCTCTGCCCGCCACATGAAGTGCACGACGTCGAGGGCGTTGTGGGCGATGCGGCTGAGCCGCTTGGCCTCCGACTTGGTCATGGTCACGCGGCCTCCTCGGCCGGGTCGTCGATCCCCCTCGTCTGGATCACGAGCTGCTGCGAGGCCTGAACCCACTCACTGAGGTCCGTGGCCGCCTGCGCGATCTCCTGCGCCATGGCCTCCTGCCCTTCGGTGTCCAGGTCGTTCAGCCCCTCGTGGGCGGTGTTGAGGACCACGAAGAACTGCTCCTCCAGGTTGAGCACCTCGAAGGGCAGGTGGGCCAGGTCCGCGAAGTCTTGGACCTCAGCGGCGAAGCGGCCCCGGCCCTGGGGGCGGGGACGCGGGGTCAGCCTTAGGAACAGCGCCTTGAGGACCCGCGCGACCTCCTCGGCGGGCCGCTTCCCCAGCCGCGCCAGCTCAGCGGCGACCTCCGGCGGGACCTGCAGGACGAGGCGCACCTGGATCGGCGCGCTCGTCTCCGCGGACGCACCCGGACGTTCGTCGCGGGGCGGTTCGCGGTGCTCTGCCTGGCGCTGGGGGTCCTGCGCCACC
>CALDQK010000447.1 GCA_937911525.1 uncultured bacterium | reverse complement strand
GATGTGTGGCACTGCCTAAGCAACAAAAATAAAAAGGAAGCATTGCACGCACGCGCAGCGAGCGCAGGATGCGCTGCTCAGCCTGCTGTCTGCGAACTGCAACGTCGTGGTCCACGGTCGTATGAACACCATTCCATAAGTTCCCGCGGAGTTCGAGCCGCTTCACCGTGCGGGAGAGCGCTGAGGGCGAGGTGTAGAGCAGATCGCTCGCGGTGGGCAGGTGCTCGGTCTCCGCCACGAAGCGGAACGCCGGCAGCCAGGCCCACAGCTCGAGCAGGCGATGCACAGGCGTCAGCGACAGCCCCGTGCCCGTGCCCGTGCTCGAAGGCCAGGAGCGGTCGCCACTGCGGCAGCGCCCGCGCGTTCCGGTTGAACGGGGAAAACTGGAAGTGGGGAAAACCGGAAGGCTGCAGGGAGGGTCCGAGCTGCGCGGGCGGGGCGATGGCGCCGCTTCGCCTTTGCCGTCTGGGTGCTCCCTGCGCACTTCCGGTTTTCTCGACTTCCAGTTTTCCCCGTCGAGAAGGAACGCCCAGGCGCCCTCGATCCAGCGACAGCCCCCGCTCGCTTTCGTTCCCCCAACCAGCCGGTATCCTCTCCCGCCTTCTCCCCCAGACACGCGACACCCTGCGTGGGTCCGGCCGTCAAGCGACCGGCTCAGGAGCACGACATGGCCAAGAAGGGCAAGACCGCGATCACCCCGACCCGCGAGCAGGACTACCCGGAGTGGTACCAGCAGGTCATCAAGGCGGCCGACCTGGCCGAGGTCAGCCCGGTCCGCGGCTGCATGGTGATCAAGCCGTGGGGCTACGCGATCTGGGAGCAGATGCAGAAGACCCTGGATCGGATGTTCAAGGACACGGGGCACGTCAACGCCTACTTCCCGCTCTTCATCCCGAAGAGCTACCTGGAGAAGGAGGCCGAGCACGTCGAGGGCTTCGCCAAGGAGTGCGCCGTCGTCACCCACCACCGCCTGGAGGAGGGCCCGGACGGCGGCCTGGTCCCGGCGGGTGAGCTGGCCGAGCCGCTCGTGGTGCGCCCGACCAGCGAGACGATCATCGGCGAGGTCTACGCCAAGTGGGTCCAGAGCTACCGCGACCTGCCGATCCTGATCAACCAGTGGGCCAACGTCGTCCGCTGGGAGATGCGGACCCGCCTCTTCCTGCGCACCGCCGAGTTCCTCTGGCAGGAGGGCCACACGGTCCACGCCACGAGCGAGGAGGCCGTCGAGGAGACGCTCCAGATGCTCGACGTCTACGCGACCTTCGCGCGCGAGACGATGGCGATGCCGGTGATCAAGGGCGAGAAGACGCCGGAGGAGCGCTTCCCGGGCGCCGTCGACACCTACACCATCGAGGCCATGATGCAGGACCGCAAGGCCCTGCAGGCGGGCACCAGCCACTTCCTCGGCCAGAACTTCGCCCGCGCAGCGAACATTCAGTTCCTCGACCAGGACAACGAGCAGAAGCTGGCCTGGACGACCTCCTGGGGCGTCTCGACCCGCCTGGTCGGCGCGCTGATCATGACCCACTCCGACGACGACGGCCTCGTGCTCCCGCCGAAGCTGGCCCCGAGCCAGGTCGTAATCGTGCCGATCACCCGCAAGGAGGAGGAGAAGGCCGAGGTCCTCGAGTTCTGCAACTCCCTCCTGGCCGAGCTGAAGGACGTCCGCTGGGGCGAGGAGCGGCTGCGGGTCTCGCTGGACACGCGCGACCTGCGCTCGGCCGAGAAGAACTGGGACCACATCAAGAAGGGCGTCCCGCTCAAGCTCGAGGTCGGCCCGCGCGACGTCAAGAACGGCTCGGTGTTCATGTATCGCCGCGACACCAAGGAGAAGGGCGGCATGCCGCGCGCCGAGTTCGTGAGCAAGGTCACCGACCTGCTCGGCGAGATCCAGGCCGGCTTGCTCTCCCGCGCCGAGGCCTTCCGCGACGAGCACACCCACGACTTCGACGACCTCGAGGCCTTCAAGGCCTTCTTCACGGCCCAGAACGCGGACAAGCCGGAGATCCACGGCGGCTTCGCGCGGGCCTACTCGGTCGGCGGCCCGGAGGTCGTCGAGATGTGCAAGAAGCTCAAGGTCACGGCGCGCTGCATTCCGCTCGACGCGCAGGACGAGCCGGGCACCTGCCTGTTCACGGGCAAGCCGGCCGAGCGCAAGGTGATCTTCGCCAAGAGCTACTAGCCTGGAGTTTCGCGCTTTCAAGGAGGCAGCCCGTCTCGAGCTGTCGCTAGCGCGTC
>CALDQK010000446.1 GCA_937911525.1 uncultured bacterium | reverse complement strand
CCGCGAGGCGGGCGGCAAGTTCGCGATCCTCTACCGCGGCGGCGACGGCCCCGCCGGACGTCGCCTGGCCGACGCCTGCCGGAGCGAGGTCGCCGAGCGCCCCCTCGAGGGCGCGCTCAGCCAGGCCACCCTGACCCTGAGCGCGGGCGTCGCCGAGAACTACGTCGGCCAGGGCGACTGGCAGGCCCTGCAGCGGCGCGCCGAGGCCGCCCTCGCGCGGGCCAAGCTGCTCGGGCGCGACCAGGTCCAGGTCGTCACGGCCGAGGTCCAGGAGGAGGCCGAGCAGCCGCGGGCCAGCACCCTGGCCACGGCCCTGCGCGAGACGCGCGCCTCGGGCCTGTGGGCCGCCTCCGGGCTGTGGGACCCCAACGTCGCGCGCGGGATCCTGCCCGAGGCCAAGGAGCAGGGCGCCGAGGGCGAGAAGAAGGGCGAGCTCGCGCCCCTGGCGCTGACCCACGCCGGCCAGTCGATCCTGGGCCTCGTGGCCCAGGCCCTCGGCTCGGACCTCGAGCTCGACTCGCTGCTCGAGCTGATCCTGAGCGTGATCGGCGAGACGAGCGGCGCCCGGCGCGGCTACCTGATGCTGCGCCAAGGCGCGCAGGGCGGGAGCTTCGCGCTGCGGGCGGCCTTCGACCGCGACGCGCCCGGCAGTCGCCGCCAGAGCGCGGTCAGCCAGGGGATCCTGCGCGAGGCCGAGCAGTCGCGCTCGGCGGTCGTGGTCGAGGACGCGCTCCAGGACGCTCGCTTCATGGCGCGCGAGAGCATCGTCACCGAGGGGGCTCGCTCGGTCCTGGCCGCGCCGATCCTCTGGAGCGAGGACGTGGTCGGGATCCTCTACCTCGACGACAAGACGCGCCCCGGCGCCTTCGGAGCGCACCAGCGCGACCTGGTCCTGGCCTGCTGCCGGCTGATCGCGGGCCCGATCCGGCGCCAGGCGATCCACCTCGCGCGCGCCCAGGAGCTCTACCGGACCAAGGCCGCGCTGCAGCGCACGGCGGAGGCCGAGAAGCAGCGCGCCCGCCGCTACGCGCACATCATTGGCCGCAGCGACGCGATGCAGAAGCTCTTCAACCTGCTCGACCGCCTCGCCGAGAGCAATCACCCGGTCCTGATCCACGGCGAGTCGGGCACCGGCAAGGAGCTCGTCGCGAGCGCGATCCACTACAACGGCGTGCGCGGCGACTCGCCCTTCGTCGCCGAGAACTGCGCCGCCTTCTCCGAGTCGCTGCTCGAGGCCGAGCTCTTCGGCCACGTCAAGGGCGCCTTCACCGGCGCCAACGAGACCCGGGTCGGCCTGATCGAGGCCGCCCACGGCGGGACGCTCTTCCTCGACGAGATCGGCGAAATGTCCGCCTCGATGCAGGCCAAGCTGCTGCGCGTCCTCCAGGAGGGCGAGCTGCGCCCCGTCGGCGGACGCGAGCTGCGCAAGGTCGACATTCGCCTGATCTGCGCCAGCCACCGCGACCTGCGCGCCATGGTCCGCCAGGGGACCTTCCGCGAGGACCTCTACTACCGGGTCGCGGTCATGACGGTCGACGTGCCGCCCCTGCGCGAGCGAATGGAGGACATTCCGCTCCTGATCGACCACTTCCTGGCGCGCGGCGCGCGCGAGGGCGGGCGGCAAGTGCCCAACGTCAGCCACGAGGCGCTGCAGCTGCTCTGCCACTACGAGTGGCCGGGCAACGTGCGCGAGCTCGAGAACGAGTGCAAGAAGCTGCTGACCCTGGTGCGCGAGGCGGTCACCCCCGCTGACCTCTCGCCCAAGATGCTCGGCGACTCGATCGACCGCCCCAACTCCGCCCTGCGCAAGCTGGCGATCAACGAGGGCGCCGACGCGATGCTCCTCATGATCGAGCGCGGCAAGCCCCTGGCGGAGGTGGTCGAGGCGATGGAGGTCGAGCTGATCCGGCGGATGCTCAAGTCGACGGGCGGCAACCGGAGCGAGTCGGCGCGCCGCCTGGGCCTGAGCCGACCGGGCCTGCTCAAGAAGATGAAGCGTCACGGGATCGAATGAGCGAGGCGGGCGAGCCAGCCCCAGCCAAGACGCCCGCGGCCTCGGCCCGCCCGCGCCTCTCGACGCGCAAGAAGCTCGGCTTCCTGGCGCTGACCCTGCTGCTCGGCGTGTGCGGGGTCGAGGGGCTCCTGCAGCTCCTGGGTTTCCCCAAGGGGCTCATGACCTCGACCCGCAAGATGTGGGCGACCGACGCGGAGCGAGAGCTGGGGCCCTTCAAGCCGAGCACGCAGGTCAAGATCGCCTGGCCGCTCGAGCTCGCCTACGAGGCCACGATCAACGAGCTCGGCCTGCGCGGGGCCCTGCCCGAGCCCGACCAGCCGCTGGTGCTCTGCGTGGGCGACAGCACGACCTTCGGCAGCCACGTCGCCGACGCCGAGGCCTACCCGCACCAGCTGAGGAGCAGCCTCAAGGCCGCGGGCCTCGCCGCGACCACCCTCAACGGCGGCTGCCCGCGCTGGACGATCAGCGACCAGACCGAGTTCCTCGCCGCCGCCGTCCCGCGCCTGAAGCCGCGGGCGGTGGTGATCCTGTTCTGCGGCAACGACCTGATCGAGCTCGACAAGGACCCGGCGCGAGAGCGAGCCCTGCGCAGCCGCAGCTTCTGGAGCGACCTCCGCACGCGGCTCGCGATCCCCGAGGTCGCGCTCGACCTGAGCCTGTGGCTGCGGCGCAAGCAGCTCGAGGCGCAGGGGCGCTGGCCGCCGGAGATGCGCCCGGACCAAATGCGGACGGGCGACTGGGCGCGCCCCTACTGGGCGCGCTACGCCAAGGGCCTCGAGGAGGCCGTCGCGCTCTGCAAGGGCGCGGGGGCGCGGGTGCTGGTCGCGGCCTTCCCCGGCTACAAGGAGCTCGAGGAGGAGGCCTGCGAGGTCGAGCAGCACTTGCCGGCGATCGTCCGCCAGGCGGGCGCCGAATACGTGGACCTCTACCCGGCCTTTCGCGCCTCGCCCGCGGGCCAGAAGAACTTCCTCTTGCCTCACGACGCCCACGCCAGCGCCGCGGGCAACGCCCTGATCGCCGGCGAGGTGGCCCGCGCGCTGGCCCAGGGCTGGCGGGGAGAGTAGGCCGGTGAAGGCCCCCCTCCTGCAAGGCTTCGCGGTCCGCTGGGAAGAGCACCCCCACCGGGTGCGGGCCCTGGGCGTCGACCTGCGCGCCGACCGGCTCGAGCTCCGCTGCGAGGGCGGGACCTGGGCCAACGGGCGCTTCCGCGCCGACCGGGTCCGCTGGCGCGCCAGCGCCGCGACCCTGGCGGGCGCCGGGGTGCACGTCCGCACCGGCAGCACGCCGCTGCGCCTGGAGGGGAGCTGGCGCCTGGGGGAGCGCGACCCCGCCCAGGCCGCTCGCCCCGTCGAGCTCGAGCTCGACGCCGGCCTGGCGAGGTGCGAGGTCGTGGGCGTGGTGCTGCGCGGCTTCGAGCTCGAAGCGGACGGGCGCCACCCGCCTGGCTACACGACGCGCAGCCTGGGCGCCGGCGTGGGAGAGGTCCGCCGCGAGGGCGCCCGGCTCGTCTTTCGCCCCTGGCTGCGCTTCGAGGCCGGCCCGGTGCCGGACCGGCTCCAGCAGCTCGGCGCCTACGGGTCGCGCGGCGAGGTGCGCTGGACGGTGGTCGGCCTGGAGCGCGGGGCCGCGACCCTCGCCCACAGCGCCAGCCTGATCCAGGGCCCGGCGGGCTTCTCGCCGACGCGAGCGCGCGGCGACCACGAAGCGCGCAGCCTGTCCCTCAGCGGCGAGCCGGGGCTCGCGCTGGCCGTCCCCGCCCTGAGCGGGTTCCGGGTCGAGCTCAACCCCCACGCCAGCGGCCCTTGGCCCGCCGGCCGCTACCTGCGCGAGCTGGAGGTCGGCGTGGCGACCCGCCGCTACGACCCCGCGCGCGGGCGCGCGGAGCTGGACCTCGAGGCCCACTTCAGCAACTCGGGCCAGGTCAGCTGGGCGACCGAGGTCGAAGCTGCGCTGGAGGTGGTCTTGCTGCAGAGCGCGAGCGGTGCGCTCGAGCGAGCGCACCTCGCGGGGCTCCTGGACGGGGCCCGGGACGAGCTGGCGTGGCTCTGATCCCCGGCCCGCGCCCATGAGCGAGTCCCTCCCAGGCGCCCCGCCGACCAGCGCCACGCGTCAGCAGCTGTGGTGGTTCGACCTGACCCGCGGTCGCTGGGCGGCGCTGGCCGTCCTGCGCCGGCGCCTGGGGAGTCGCGCCCTGCTGCGCTTGGCGGCGACCCTGGCGCGCCTCGAGCTCGGCCCCGACCCGCTGGCGGCGCTCGCCCCCCCCCTCGACCGGCGCGAGGAGCTGACGCGAGCGCAGCTCCGGCCGGTGCTCCTGCTGGACGCGGCCCTGGCGGCGCGGGGCCACGACTCAGCGGCGCGCCTCGAGCTGCTCCGGGCCGTGGTCGGCGAGAGCGGCGCCGCCTTCCTCGGACACGAGCTGCGCGGCTGGACGCGAGCGCGCTTTCAGGCGCTCGACCCCGCCGGCCGCGAAGGGGTGCTGCGCGACCTCCTGGCGCGCTTCTTCAACATGCACGCTCACCCCGTCGCCGACGAAGCGCACGACCTCGGCTTCGACGTCGGCGCCTGCCTCTTCGCGCAGCTGACGCAGCGACTGGGTCGCCCAGAGCTGGCGACCTTGTTCTGCGCCGCGGACGAGGTGTTCTTCGCGCGCCCTGAATCGCCGCTGCGCCTGGAGCGGACCGAGACCCTGGCGGAGGGTCACTCGCGCTGCGCCTTCCGGCTGGACTTCGCTTGAGCGACGAGACGGTCGCGGCGCCGAGCGGTCCCGCCGGAGCCGCTCCGCAGGGCTGGCAGCCCGGGCAGTGGGTCGAGGGCTGGCAGCTCGAGGAGCTGCTCGGGCGCGGCGGAATGGGGGTGGTCTACCGGGCTCGCGACGCGCAGGGCCGCGCGGTGGCGCTCAAGACCCTGGCCCGGGACGCGAGCCCGCAGGTGCGCGAGCGAATGCGCCGCGAGGGCGTCGCGCAGGCGCGCGCAGACGGGCACCCCAACGTGGTGCGCGTGCACGCCGCGGGGGAGCTCCTCGGCCAGCCCTACCTGGTCCAGGAGCTGGTCAGCGGCGGCACCCTCGGGGATCGCCTCAGCCAGGGCCCTCTCCCGGCCCCGGAGGCGTGCGAGCTGGTCGCCGCGCTGGCCCGCGGCGTCGCGCACCTGCACGCGCGCGGGATCCTGCACCGGGACCTCAAGCCCAGCAACGTGCTCTTCGACGGCGCGCGGGGGACGCCCAAGCTGTGCGACTTCGGCCTGGCCCGCCTGGCCGACGCCGAGAGCCTGACGAAGACGGGGCAGACCCTGGGGACGGTGTCCTACATGGCGCCCGAGCAGGTCGACGCCGCCAAGCACGCCGACGAGCGCACGGACGTCTACGGGCTCGGCGCGCTGCTCTTCGCCTGCCTGGCCGGGCGCCCCCCGCGCGCGAGCGAGGGCACGGCCGTCAACGCGCTCTACGAGCTCTTGAGCCGGCCGGCCCCGCGCCTGCGCAGCGTGAAGCCAGACGCGCCACAGGCGCTGGACGCGCTCTGCGCGCGGGCCCTGGCGAGCGACCCCGCCGAGCGCTTCTCCTCGGCGCTCGAGCTCGCCGAGGCGCTCGAGGACCCCCGCCTGCTCGAGCCGCCCTCCGCTCCCAGGCGAGCGCCCCTGCTCGTGGGAGCCCTGGCCTTGCTGGCTGCTGCCCTGGCGGGGGTCCTGGGCTGGCGCGGGCGAGAGGGCGAGCCAGGAGAGCCCTCGCGGCTGCCCGGGACGACGCGCCGCACGCCGCGCCCCACTCCCCAGCCGCGCTGGCGAATCGCGCCCGGCCAGACGCTCCGCTACCGCGTCACGTGGGAGGAGGAGAGCTACACCAAGGTCCACGACCGCTTCGACTCGCGCCTGCTGCTGCGCTTCAGCGCGGGGGACTCGCCCGGCCGGCTGCGCTTCGCGGCCGAGTGGCGCTTCCTGAAGGTCGAGTTCCCCAACGCCAGCGGAGAGGCGATCGCCTCGATTCCGCCCGAGTCCCTCGCTCGCAGCCACGGGAAGACGGCGCTCGCGGCGACCCTCGACCTCGCGAGCGGCGCGCTGGTCGTTCAGCGCTACCCGGTCGAGGTGTTCGAGCAGATCAAGCCCCAGAGCGCGACGCCGGTCGACGCCGACCCGCGCGCTCAGGTCAGCCGGGAGGGGCTGGAGATCTCCTGGGCTTCGGGCGCATTCCAGAGCCGAGCGCTCCCGCGCGCGCTGGAGCTGCTCTTCGCGCGGACGGCCTACCCCGAGTCGATTCGCTTCCGCTGGGCGCCTCGCCGGCGCGGCTTCATGGTCCCCGAGCTGCTCGACCCGCGAGTCCGGGTCCTGACGCCCCTGCACTGGACGCTCCCCTACGACGCCGGGAGACCCCTGGAGCAGCACTACACGCTGAAGGGGACCCGCCGGAGCGAAGGGGGAGTACCGGTCCAGCTGCAGCTCCGGCAGGAGGCGGACTTCGAGGGCAAGTTCAGGGCTCTGGACCTGATCGAGTTCAAGCTCGAGCGGGACTGACCGCGGCGTCGAGGAGGTCGAGCACCGCGCTGGTGGCGGCCTCGACCTCGATCGTCTCCATGCAGGGCGAGATTCGCACGGGTCCGGCGGGGGTCTCGAGGCGGAGCACGTCGGGGCGAGGGCAGCGCCGGTGCCGACAGGGGCTGCACTCGAGGGTGGCCTGCAGCGCGCGCGTCTGGGGCCAATAGGGGCCGTAGGTGCCGGTGTGCTTGGGCCCGTAGAGCCCGAGCACGGGTCGCCCGAGGGCCGCCGCCAGGTGGAGCGGACCCGAGTCGACGCCGACGAACACGTCGGCCTGCTCGAGCAGGCTGGCCAGGGCGAGGATGTTGACGGTCTCGGGGGCGGGGGAGGTGCCGGGAGCCTGCGCAGCGAGCCGCTCGGCCTGGGCCCGCTCCTTGGCGCCGCCCCAGCCGAAGAGGACCTGGACCTCGGCGGCGGCCAGGCGCGCGCCGAGCTCGGCGAAGCGCTCCTCGCGCCAGGCCTTGAGCGCCCCGAAGGCGGAGACGCCCGCGTGGAGGACGACTCGGCCCCGCGCTCCCGCGAGGGGCGGGAGCTGCAGCTCGGGTCGGGGCGGCAGCTGCGGGGCGGGCGTCTCGCCCGGGTGGAGCCCCAGGCAGCGGAGCAGCTCCAGGTTGCGGGCGATCTTGTGGACGCTCTTGTCGACGGCCTCGGGGACGTCGGTGAAGAAGAGCCGGCTGCCCTCCTTGCTGAAGGGCTTGGGCTGGCCGATCCGGCGCGGCGCGCCTGAGAGGCGAGTCAACGCGCTCGAGCGGAAGTTGCTCTGGAAGTCGAGGGCGACTTCGTAGCGCTCGGAGCGGATCTCGCGCAGGGTCTGGAGCATCTCGGTGCGGACCTGGCTCAGGGAGCCGCTCTTGACGGCTCCGGTCCACTTCTTGCGGCGCACGACGTGGAGCCGGTCGAGCTGGGGGTGTCCGACCAGCAAGCTGGCGGCTCGATCCTCGACCGCCCAGCCCAGCTTGGCCTCGGGCAAGGCCGCGCGCAGGGCGGCCAGGGTCGGCAAGACGTGGATCGCGTCCCCGAGGGCGGAGAGGCGCACGATCAGGACGGACTTGGGAGTCTGAGCCACGCCGCATCTTGCCACGGGAAGAGGGCCGAGTCTGCGCCTGAAGGGGTCGGGCGCCCGCTGCGACCCAGGCATGGTCCAATCTCGCTCCCTGGAGGCTCCATGCGCTCGCTCCCATTCGTCCTGCCGGCTCTCTTGCTCCTCGCTCCCCTCGCTGCGGCGGGCGAGCCTGATCCAAGAGCGGAGCTGGCCACAGCGATCGTGCGAGGTCAGCTCGAGCAGCTCTATCCCCTCGCCGAGGGAGGGGCGCTGCGCCTGCGAGTCGAGGGAGTGGAGAAGGGCCGCGAGGTTCGCGAGGGCCAGCGGATCTATGCGCGCTACCAGGGCAAGGAGGAGCTCCTCACCTCCAAGCAGGCTCAGCCGCTGCGCCTCTTCCTGGCCGGCGACTCCCTGGCTGGCTACGAGGTGCTCCCCGGCGGCGTCGAGCTGGCGCCGCAGGGCGAGGAGGCCACCCGCGCTCCGAGCGCCGACCTGGCCGCGCTCGAGGCCTTCGTCACCGAGCTGAGCGAGGCCGCCAAGGCCGCCGACTGGAAGGCCTTCGCGCTCAAGGCCAAGCAGCTGCGCCTCGACGATCACGAGGCATGGTTCGCGCGCGTGTTCGGCAAGAGCTCCGGCAAGCTCGTCTCCGCCGAATACGCCAAGCGGAGCAAGGGCATGATCGTCGAGCTCCGCCACACCTTCGAGGCGCTCTTCGCCGAGGGGGGAGGCCCCTTCGAGGTGTTCGAGGCGGCGGCCTACCGGGCGACCGGTCTTCAGCGGCGCGCCACCTTCGCCATGCAGGTCGACGTGCCGCTCTACACCCTCCGCTGGCCCCGGGCGGGCGTGACGGTGTGGAGCTTCGCCTACATCGAGGGCCAGTGGCGCTGGCTGGGCAAGCTCCAGGCCCTCCCGCGCGAGCCCCTCGTCCTGCAGGTCCAGCTCTCCCACACCGCCGTCGACGCCAAGCGCCTCAGCGACTACTCCCTCGACGTCACGATCCAGAACGCGAGCGAAGAGACCGTCGACGTCCCGACCGCCTACGACGGCCGCCTGATCCGCCTCTACGGGCGCGGCTTCGGCCAAATGTGGACCAGCCGCCTCGAGCCCGGCGTCGCTCCCGCCCAGCGCCTGGCCCCGCTCGAGCCCAAGGAGCGGCGCACCCTGCTCTCGATCTCGCTCGACAAGATCTTCAGCGAGAGCCCCGACTGGCGCTGGGACTGGGAGGCCCACCCCACCCCGCCGCTCTCTCCGATCCACCGCTGGCGCGAGCTCGGCCTCGAGCCGACCGCCTGGTTCTACGTCGGCGCCGAAGCCGGCCGCCGGACCCTGCACAGCAAGCCGGTCCGGCTGGTCATCAAGGGCGGCGAGTAGCCCAGCGGGACGGTCCGTGCCGAAACACTGATTCGTGCCCGTGCCCGTGCCCGCGCCCGAAAGGAAGAGCACAAGCAGCTGTCGCAAACAGCGAAAGCTCCTTCGCGTTTCGGAGATTGAAGAAGGAAAGCACGAAAGCAGGAAGACTGC
>CALDQK010000445.1 GCA_937911525.1 uncultured bacterium | reverse complement strand
CCTCGCGCACCTCGGCGGGGAAGGTCTTGCCGGTGTGCTCCTCGGCGCAGGCCAGGGCGCGCTGGCTGAGCAGCTCGCAGGTGCTGGGCGTGATCCCGGCCGCGAAGATCCCCGCCACCGCCGCCGCCGCAGCCTCCAGCGTCGGGAAGGGGGCCATGAGCGTGGTCCGCTCGGGCGGGTAGGGGATCAGCTTGAGCGTGACCTCGGTCACGATCGCGAGCGTGCCCTCGCTGCCGACGATGAGCTGGACGAGGTTGTAGCCGGTCACGTCCTTGAGCAGCTTGCCGCCGACCCGGATCACCTCGCCCGAGGCCAGCACGGCCTCGAGCCCCAGCACGTAGTCCTTGGTGATCCCGTACTTCACGCAGCGCGGCCCGCCCGCGCACTCGGCCACGTTCCCGCCGATCGCGCAGGAGCCGCGGCTGGCGGGGTCGGGGGGATAGAACAGCCCCACGTCCTCGACCGCCTCCTGGAGGACCTGCGTGATCACGCCGGGCTGGACCACGGCCGCGAGGTTCTCGCGGTCGATCTCGAGGATCTGGTCCATGCGCTTGGTCGAGAGCACGATCCCGCCCTGGACGGGGATCGCCCCGCCCGAGAGGCCGGTGCCGCCCCCGCGCGCCACGACCGGCACGCGGTGCTGGGTCGCCAGGCGGAGCACGGCCGCGACCTCGTCGGTCGAGCCCGGGAACACGCCGACCTCGGGGGGGTGACGGATGTCCTCGGTCCAGTCGTGGCTGAGCTCATCGATGGTGTCGGCGTCGGTCTTGACGTGCGCGGCGCCGACCGCGTCGCGGAGCGCCGCGAGCAGGGCGGCGTCGACCGGGGCGTAGGCGGTGGCTTGCGGGGCTTCCATGGCACCTCCAGGGCAGAGCCCGTTAGAGTAAGGCCGTGCGCCGACTCCTGCCGCTCACCCTCGCGCTCTCCCTCTCCTGCGGCTTGTCCTGCGGGACGCTCCTGGCGCAGGAGCTGCCGCCCGCGCGGACGGCCGACAGCGCGGCCCAGCGGATGCAATACGCCAGCCTGGAGCAGGTGCTGGCCGACACCGCGAGCAGCAACCCCCGCGTGCGCCGCTCGGCGCTCCTGGCCCTCGCGGTGCGCAAGTCGGACCGCGGGCGGGAGCGGATCCTGGCCTGCCTGGGCGACGCCGAGGCGCCGGTGCGCGCCGCGGCCGCGGAGGCCCTCGCCTCCCTCGAGGACAAGGAGCTCGGGCTGGAGCTCGTTCGCCGGGTCCGGGACACGAGCGAGGAGGTCCGCCGCCAGGCGATCCTGGGGCTCGACCGGCTGAAGATCGACCACCGCGCGGTGACCGAGGTCTTGCTGGCGAGCCTCCGCGACCGCTCGGGCAGCGTGCGGGAGCTGGCCGCCAAGGCGCTCGCCAACA
This sequence comes from uncultured bacterium, assembly GCA_937911525.1. GTDB lineage: Bacteria > Planctomycetota > J058 > J058 > J058 > NORP233. Next base: position 3,877 of record CALDQK010000445.1, on the reverse strand, counting down.
GCAGGAGCGAGGCGGCCCGCGTCAGCGAGGCGCTCCTGAGCCGCGCCGAGCTCGACCCCAACACGCGCGTGGCCCAGCAGTGCGTGCGGGCAGCCTGCGAGCTGGGGCGCGCCGGGGAGGCTCTGGACCGGCTGCAGGCGCTCTACGACGGCGGAGACCTCGCCACCCGCCGGCGAGCCCTGGCCGCGCTGGGCCCCGTCGGGCCGCCCGCGCTGCCCACCCTGTGGTCCGCGCTCAACGACCGCGGCCTGCGGACCAGCGCCGCGGTCGGTCTGCGCGCCTTCGAGCTGGGCAACCTGCTCTTCCAGCTCGACGTCGGCAGCTCGGGCTCCGGCGCGCTGCGGGCGATGCGCGACCTGAGCAAGCGCGTGGACCGCAAGGACCCCGCGATGCGCTACGCGGCGATCCCCCTGGGGGACCTGGCCCTGACCGCGGTCCGGACCACGGTCCGACGCGAGGCCGTGCGGATGCTCGCTGCCCTGGGGAACGACGCGCTCCCGGCCGCCTCGCTCCTGGGCCAGGCGCTGACCCGCAAGGAGATCGCGATCCCGGCCCTCGACGCCCTCTCCGCGATCGGGCCCGCCGGGATCAAGAAGGCCCTGCCGGGGCTGATTCAGGCGCTCGAGACCGAGCGCCAGGACTTCCAGGTCCGAGTCGTGCGCCTGCTGGGAGAGGCCGGCCCGGGTCTGGGCCGCGCCGGGTTCGAGGCGCTCGAGACGGCGGTCCAGTGGGGCGACGATCCGGTGCGCGCCGCCGCGGTCGGCGCGCTGGGCAAGACGACCGTCGGCGGCGGCGAGTCGCGCCGCGCGATCGAGCTCTTGATCGAGTCGCTCCGCCTCGACGTCGACGTGCTGGTGCGCGCCGAGGCGGCCAAGTCCCTCGGCCTCTTCGGCCGCTCGGCGCGCCCCGCGATCCCGCACCTGAACGAGGTCGCGCGCACCACCAAGAGCTCGCGCCTGCGCAGCGCGGCCCTGCGAGCGGTGGGCGCGATCCAACGCTGAGCGCCCCACGCTGAGCGCTTGGATCGCCTCGCCGCTCTTCGAGCGCTCGTTCCGACTCAGGGAGACGACGAGGGACTTCGAGCAGGAGCTTCGCCGCTGGGGCCCGCTCCCGTGGCGGGCTCACGCGTCAGCAGGCGCAGCCCCAACGCGCTGAGCAGACTGAGGCCGACCAGGGTCAGCAAGGCGCTCGCCTCTGGCGGAACCAGGCTGGGCAAGCGGAGACGGTGCTCTTTCAGGAACACCCGCTGAGCCTCCACCACGTGGAGTATCAGGAGCAGGCTGGGAACGAGCGCGAGCATGGTCACGGCGGCCTCTTCCCGCGGGACGGAGCCCGTCCACTCCCCTTGCCAGGCGAGGAGGCCCGCCCAGACGAAGAGCACGAAGGCTAGGGCGTTGCTGGGGAAGAGGGCCAACCACCACGCCCAGCCGGAAGCCTGCCCCAGATCCGCCAGCACGAGGACATCGTCTCCGCCCGCGAGCCCGCGCTCGGGGTCACCGTCGAAGCGCCCGTTGGGGCCAGCGCTGAGCGCCCCGCTCCGGGTCCCGTAGAAGGGGGTCCCCCAGGGGTCGACGTCGGTGATCCCGACGCCTGACGCCCCTCCCACCACGAAGAAGCTCCGCGAAATCCAGCCGGTCTCCGCGGCGATTCGAGGCGCCACCCGCTGGGTAAGGACCGAGGCGAGGGGGCCAAAGGCGAGCAAGAGCGCGGACCCGAGCAAGAGCGCTTTGACCACTCGGCGCAGCGCAGGGCCCGCTCGCCAAGGCCTCACTTCAGGCGCTTGCTCGGCTTGGCGCCCTCGTCCAAGGCGCAGCGGAAGCCGTACCAGGGGCGGCGCGTCGAGGGGCTCTCGGGCTCGCGGGCCGTTCCGGTCAGGCCCAGCGGGGCCGGGTCGAGCCAGGAGCCGCCGCGCAGGACCTTCTGGGTGCCGCGGGCGGGCCCGGTCGGGTTCTCGCCGGCTTGCTGCTGGTAGGCGTCGGCGGCGTACCAGTCGGCGACCCACTCGGCGGCGTTGCCGGCCAGGTGGAACACGCCCTCGCTCGTCCGCCCGCGCGAGAGGGCGTCGACGCGCGCCGTCAGCGGCCGCTTGGCGTCGCGGGTCCACTGCACGAAGGCTTGCACGTCGGCGTCGCTGCGGATCGCGCGCCCGAAGAGGCTCTCGGCGTAGTGGACGCGGGCCGGCTCGAACTCGCCGCCCCAGGGGAAGATCCGCCCGTCGACGGAGCGCGCCGCGCGCTCCCACTCGGCCTCGGTCGGGAGCCGCTTGCCGGCCCAGCGGGCGAAGGCGTAGGCGTCGTACCAGTCCACGCCGACCACCGGGCGCGAGGGCCCCGCGTAGCGCGCGTCCTGCCAGCCCATGGGGGTGTGGTCCTTGTCGGTCGGCTCGGCGGGCGAGCAGAAGCGGTGCGCCTTGCTCCGGTTCTTCCCCTGCCACTCGAGGAACTGGGCGTATTGGCGGTTGGTGACCTCGTACTTGTCGATCAGGAAGGTCTTGACCCGCACCTGGCGCGCGGGGGCCTCGTCGCGCTGCGTGTTGCTGACGATCCGCTCCAGGCCCTGAATGAAGGGCCCGCCCTCGATCTTGACCATCAGCGTGTCGTCCTGGAGGGGCTTGTTGGCGCGCAGCTTCTCGACCAGCGCGTCGAGGTCGATCTGGAAGGGGCCGAGGTCCGTGCCGCGCTCGAGGGCCGCCTGGAAGGCGCGGTGGCTGGCCTCATACACGCCCTCGATCAAGAGGAACACGGCCTGGGCCAGCTCGTCGCTCTTGCCCTCGCGGGTCCGCGCGTAGATCGCGGCCAGCTGGTCGGCGCCCAGCTTGGCGAAGTCGTGGGTCATGGTCCCGCCGCCGACCTCCAGCTGGACCTCGCCGTTCGCGGCGACCTGGACCAGCTTGCCCTTAGCGCGCTCGACCGTGAGCTCGAGGCCCGCCGCCTGGGTCCCTGAGCGCCGAGCCCCTTCATAGACCCGCCGCGCGAGGGCGACCTCGGCCTTGCGCTTCTCGATGACGGGCTTGACCTCGGCCGCGTGGGAGTGGGCCGCGGCTCGAGCCAGCTTGCGGCTGGCCTCCTCGTAGCTGCGCCGCTGGAGCAAAGGCGGGACGGCGCGCAGGAGCGCGACCAGCTCGCGGCGAGCCTCCTCGGGGTCCTTGGGGAGCGCCAGCCCGGCCAGCTCCTCGAGCTCGGTCACGACCAGCTTGTCCGCGCTCTCGACGCCCGTCTCCTCGTAGTCGTTGAGCAGCGCGAGGGCGGCCTGGCGCCCGCCCTCCTTGGCCTTGGCCCGCGCCTTCTCGACCAGCCCGCGCGCGAGGTCCACGGCCTGCTGCTCGACCATCAGCCGCTGGCGCTCGACCCGATCCTTGATCCCCGGGACCTCGTCGTAGCGCAGGCCGGCCTGATCGAGCAGCTCGATGGCGGCCGAGATCCTGCCGCGCTGCGCGCGGGACTCGGCCTGCTGGAGCAGGCTGTTGGCCTTGTCGGCCAGCTGGCTCTGGATCGAGCGGACCTTGGCTTGAGCCTTCTCGGCCCAGGGCCCGCCGCGCCCGACCACGTTCTGGTAGAGGGGCAGGGCGCCGATCAGGTCGCCGGGGTTCTGCTCGAGGTAGGCCTCGGCCTTGTCGAAGGAGCGCTCGGCGGGGGAGCGGCGGTCGACCGGGCTCGGCGTCGGCGTCGGCGTCGGGGTGCCTGCGGCCACGCTCTCGCTCGGGGTGGCCTGCGCGACCTCGGGCGTCGAGGTTCCGCGGGTGCCGATGAAGGCGATCAGGAGCGCGCCGACCAGCCCGATCCCCAGGAAGAGCGGCACCTGCGAGGCGCTGCGCGAGGGATCGGCGCGCCCGTGGAGCGGCTCGCGCTCGGCGGGCGCGCGCCGGTGCTTGCCGGTC
>CALDQK010000444.1 GCA_937911525.1 uncultured bacterium | reverse complement strand
GCGCAGCCCGAGCGCGTCGAGGCGCCGGCCTTCGCCCGCTGCTGGGGCGCCCCGCAGGCGGTCGCCGACTGCCTGCGCGGCCTCTTGCGCGACCCACCCGAGGTCGGGCCGCTGCTCGCCGCGGACGAGGCCTGGCGGGCCGGCGCGGCGCGCTGGCTGCGGCGGGAGGCGAGCTCCTGGCTGGCTTGGCTCGAGGTCCAGTCGGATCCGCGGCGGGGGCAGCCGCGCGCGAGCGTCGACCACGAGGCGCTCGAGCGAAGGGCGCGGAGCTGCCTGCGCGCGCTGGGGGCGCTGGGGGAGTCGACCTTCGCGCGCCGCGTCCAGGCCTGCCTCGACCCGCCTCTGCACCGCGCCTTGCCCGAGGAGCTGATCCCCGCGCGCGCCCGCCTGGGCGAGCTCGAGGGCTGGGTCGTGCTGGCCCTGGCCGAGGCGGCCCTGGTGGGAGAGCGCGGCGAGGCGGCGCTCGCGCTCCTGGAGCGCCTGGAGGAGGGCGCCCCTCGCGAGCCCGACGTCCACGACCCGGTCGGGATCCAGCGCGAGCGGGCGGCGTGGCTGCGCGGGCGAGCGCTCCTCGGCCAAGGGCAGGCAGCCGCGGGCCTGGCCGCCCTGGACGCCGCCGCAGAGCTGGGCGGCGCGACCCACGCCGGGATCCAGCGCGACCGCCTGGCCGCCGCTCGCCGCGCGGCGCCCGAGCGAGTCGAGGCGCTGCAGGCGCGCTTGGCCTTGCTGGAGGGCCTGCGCCGCGACGAGGCCGTCAAGCTCTTGCAGGAGTTCCGCCGCAGCCGGCGCGAGGGCGGGCCGACCGACCGGGACATGGCGCGCGTGCTCGAGCTGGACCCGGCCTCGCCCCTGGCGCGCTACTACCTGGGGCGGGCGCACTTCTCCAACGGCTGGGGCTGGAAGGGGCTGCGCAGCTGCCTCGCGGCGGCGGCCAGCTACCCGGCCGCCTTCGACGACCTGTTCCGGATCCTCCGCCGCGTCAACGCGCCGGGCCCGGACCAGCCCTTCGTGCGGCGCGGCCTGTTCAGCGAGACGATCAGCTCGGTCCCCCAGGCCGCGCTCGAGGCGCGCGCCTTCCTCGCGGCGCTGATGCTCGACGCCACCGGCGGAAAGGGAGCCGAGGCGGTCGAAGCGCTCGACCTGCTGGACCAGGCCCTCGAGCAGACCCCCGCGGCCTGGGAACTGCGGGTCCAGCGCGGGTTGGTCCGCGCGCGCCTCGGCTACGCCGGGGCGGCGCAGCGCGACCTGGACTGGGCCGAGGCGGCCTTCCCCCAGGTCGGGCACACCTGGTTCTACCGGGCCCTGGCGCTCTCGGCGGCGGAGCGCCCGGCGAGCGAGGTGCTCGAGGCGCTGCAGGGGGCGCGCAACTACGGCTACAAGGCCTGGCGCGAGGCGAACTGGGAGCCGGCGGACTACCCCGAGCTCACTCGGCTGCGCGGCGAGCCGGGGGTGGCTCAGTTCCTCGACCTGGTCCGCCGCTGACGACCGGCAGCGCGCGCCGCGCGAGCTGGGCCGCGACCTGCTCCTGGCGGCGCCACTGGCCGTAGAGCGCGCCGCGCGCGGCCAGCCGGTCGAGCCGGCGCCGGGTGGGCTCGGCGAGGGAGCCGGGGGCCGCGTCGCGCAGCGGCGTCCCGGGCAGGGGCATGAAGGTGTGCCCGTGGATCCGCGCGCCCAGGTCGGCCAGCCGCTCGGCCAGCGCGAGCGAGTCCGCGACGTCGGCGGGGGTCTCGCCGGGCAGGCCGAACAGGAAGTCCACGTCGGGGCGGAAGCCCTCCTCCAGGGCGCAGCGCACGGCCTGCTCGATCACCTCGACCCCGTGGCCGCGGTGGGTGGCCTCGAGCACGCGCGCCGAGCCGGACTGGGCGCCAATGATCAGCGAGTCGTTGTCGACGTAGCGCTTGAGCAGGCGCAGGGCGCGCGGCGTGACGTGCTCGGGGCGCAGCTCCGAGGGGAAGGTCCCGTAGAAGAGGCGGCGCTCGGGGCCGATCACCTCGCGGACCATGGCCAGCAGCGCCTCGAGGGCGTCGAGGTCGGGCTCGGTGCTGTGGCTGCCGTAGCTGAGCGAGGTCGGGGAGAGGAAGCGGTAGTCGCGGAAGCCGCGCTCGCGCAGGTGGGTCACCCAGCCGCGCACGTTCTCGAGGCTGCGGTGGCGGAAGCGGGCCCGGTTGAGGAAAGGGGTCTGGCAGAAGCTGCAGGCGTAGATACAGCCGCGGGTCAGCTCGATCGGGCCGAGCTTGTCGTGGCGCACGGCGAAGGGCGGCCAGTCGTTCAGGTCGACGACCTCGCCGCGCCCGCGCCGCCTCAGCGCACCCTCCGCGTCGAGGTCCCAGATCCCGCTCACGCGCGGGTCCTCGCCCGCGAGCAGGGCCTGGGCCAGGGCCACGATCGTGCGCTCCCCTTCGCCCACGGCGACCAGGTCGAAGCCGGCCCGCAGGGTCTGCTCCGGCTCGGCGCTGGCGTGGACGCCGCCGGCGAGGTGGAGCACGCGCGGGTCGTCGAGCTCGGCGCGCAGCGCGCTCAGCCGGCGGGCGACCTCGCCGAAGGAGGGCGAGTAGAAGGACCAGCCCACGACCAGCGGCGCGTAGCCGGCGCACCCTCGTCGCGCTGCCGACCGAGGCCTGCCCCTGCGGCTCGGGCAGAGCCTTCCAGGACTGCCACGGTCGCTGAGGCGTGGCTTCGTCCCCCGCGCGCTGCTGCAGGAGGAGCCCCCTCCGCTAGGCTGTGCAGCCAGCGAAAGCGGGACACCCATGACGAGACTCTTCACGCTGCTCCTCTGCCTGCTCTGCGCCGGCTGCCCCCAGGGCTCCCCTGCGAGTCCCCCCGGCTCAGGCGCCAAGGCGGGCGGAGGAGATCCGCTCGACTTCCTCGCGGGGCTGCCGCAGCTGACGCTGCACGCGCTGAACCCGGAGCCGGTCGGCATGAGCCAGCCCGCGCTGGTCTCCCCTGAGGCGACCCCGACTCCGGCCCCTTCGCCGGCTCCCTCACCAGGGGCGAGCGCGGCGCTCTTCCACGGCTATGCGATCCTGGGCTCGCTCGAGCTCGAGGGCGAGCCCTTGCGCGAGGCGGTGGCGGCGGTGCGCACCTCGCGGGATCAGAGCGACGGCACCATGGCGAGGTGCTTCTCGCCGCGGCACGGTCTGCAGGGCGAGCTCGACGGGCGGCGGGTCGACCTCGTGATCTGCTTCGAGTGCGACCAAATGGTGGTCGACGACGCGGGCAGACGGAAGACGGTCGCGATCACCGGCGCCGCCAAGGCGACCCTCAACCGGCTGCTGGACGCGCAGGCGATTCCGCGGGACGAGTAGCTCGCTACTCGAGGGCCTTGGCCAGCTCGAGCAGGCGCGCGTCCTTGGGCGCGAGGCGGAGCGCCTCGCCGAGGAGCTCTCGCGCGCGCTGCGGGTCCTTGCGCTGGTGCGCGTGGAAGGCCGCCAGGTAGAGCGCGTCGACGTCGCGCTGGCCGGCGAGCAGCCACTCGACGTGGGGCGCCGCCAGGTGAGCCTGGCCAGCGAGGAGCCGCAAGAGCGCCAGCATGTATCGGCGCGGCCGCTCGGGGGCCGGCTCCTCGCAGCTCCCGGCCAGCTCGGCGAACTTGAGCGCCTGGCTGACCTTGCGCTGGGAGAGGAAGAAGCGCGCGCGGGCCAGGAGGCCCTCCCCCCAGAAGGGCGCGCGCAGGACGGCCGCGTGGACCTCGCCCTGGGCGAGGAGCTGCTCGGCGGCGGCGTGGGCTTCGGCGCGCAGCGCGGCGAGGTCGCGCTGGCGCGGAGGGAGGCCGCGGTAGCGGATCCGCAGGCGCGGCCGCAGCGTCGGGTCGCGGTAGTCCGAGGTCGCCAGCGCGCAGCGGCCCTGGTCGAAGGGCGGCCCCTCGCGCAGGTGCTGAACGCGGACCCCCGCGTTGCTGCTCGGTCGGCGTCGCCAGCGGCGCACGAGGTCCGTCAGCGGCCAGCGCAGCCAGCGCGGCTGCCCGTCGGGGGCGACGCGGTTGAGCTGGGGTAAGGGCTCGCCCGCCTCGGGCTGGGTCAGCTCGGGGCGGCGGCTCGTGGCCTCGGGGTAGCGCGCGCCGCGCGCCTTGAGGTCGCCGTGCCAGCACACGCCGTCCAGCCACTCGTCCACCCCGTTGGCGCCCTCCACGAAGAGCCCGCGCGCGTCCTCGCGCAGGGGGCGGAGCTGGAGGTCGACCGGCTTGAGCAGCTTGCCGGTCGCGAGCAGGCGCAGCTCGAGGGTCGCTGACTCGATCTCGGCGTCCGGCGGCAGCTCGCTGAGGTCGAAGCGGAGCAGGAAGCGGAAGTCCCCGCCTCCGCGGACTCGATCGCCGACGATCGCGTGGCCTTCAGAGCCGAAGTTGTCGTTCCAGTAGAGGCCGTCGTTGCGCACGTAGGTGTCCACGCCGACCAGGGGGCCTGGCTGGAGCAGGAGCTCGCGCACTCGAGGAGCCTCCTCGAGCCGCCCCTCGCTCGTGGGGGTCGGGGCGGGGCGAGCTGGGGTCGCCGTGGGCGTCGAGGGCGCGGGCGTCGCGTCCGCGACCGCGCTCGGTTGCCGCCAGAGGGCGAGCCCGCCGAGGAGGGTCAGGGCGGCGACCCCGCAGAGGAGCAGGGGAACGCGGGCCGGGCGAAGCTCGGCGGAGGCCGTCAACGCCTGGCGCAGCTCTTGGGCCCACGCGGCGCCGTCGGGCGGGCGCTGGCTGGGGTCCTTGGAGAGGGCGCGCAGGACCAGCGCCGCCAGGGGGGCCGGCGCGCTGCGGGGCAGGGGCGGGGGCGGCTCGCGCGAGACGCTGTGCAGGAGGGCGACCAGCGAGTCGCCCTCGAAGGGCGGGCGGCCGGCCAGGGCCTCGTAGGCCATGACGCCCAGGGCGTAGACGTCGGTCGCGGGCGAGGCCGGCTCGCCCGAGAACTGCTCGGGGGCCATGTAGCTGGGCGTCCCCAGGATCTGGCCTTCGCTGGTGAGCGAGGAGCGCAGCTCGGTGTCGCGGGCCAGGCCGAAGTCGGTCACGACGGGGCTGCCGTCGGCGCGCAGGAGCACGTTGGCCGGCTTGAGGTCGCGGTGCACGATCGCGCGCTGGTGGGCGACGGCGAGCGCCTCGCCGACCTGGACCAGCGCGGGGAGGACCGCGGGCGGGTCGCGCTCGAGCAGGTCCTCCAGCGTCCCGCCCTCGACCAGCTCGAGGGCCAGCCAGTCCAGCCCGCGCTCCTGGCCGTGGTCGAGCAGGCGGATCAGGCCCGGGTGCTGCAGCTGGCGGATCAGCTCGCACTCGCGCGCGAAGCGGCGCTGCTGGGTCTGGCTGGCGTCGCGGCCGCGCAGGAGGAGCTTGAGCGCCGCCGGGCGCTGGTCGCGCACGTCGCGGGCGCGCAGCACGACGCCCATCGCCCCTCGCGCCAGCTCGCGCTCGACCTCGTAGGGGCCGAGCCGGGTGCCGCTCAGGCGCGCGCGCTTGAAGCCCTGCGAGCTGAGCGCGGCGATCAGGCTGTTCGGGGGTGGGTCCACCGTGTCTCCGCGTTGAGTAGTTTAAGAGCCCGCTACCCCGGTTGCGTGTACGCCTTCGCGTGGGTGAAATGGGCCCCTCGCTGGAGACACCGCATGCCGAGCCATCGCTTCCTCCCTCTGCTCCTCGCGCCCGCCCTCGTGGCGGGGGCC
>CALDQK010000443.1 GCA_937911525.1 uncultured bacterium | reverse complement strand
CCGCCGCCGCCGCTGCCTTCTTCAGCTGCTGCCATTCTTGTCCTCCTGCTTCTGCTGGCGGAGGTCCACCAGCCGCCGCGAGACGAGCGCCGCCTTGGCGGGGCTGAGCGCCTCGAGCACCTTCCCGGCGCTGCGCGAGCGCATCAGGTTCAAGAGCTTGGCGATCGTGTCGATCTCGAGCTTCTCCAGCCGCTCGGCCGCGGCCGCCGGACGGAGGGTCTCGTAGGTCTTGGCCAGGGGCCGCAGGGCCTCGGCCTCCCCGGCGTCCAGGCTCAGCTGCTGAGCCGCCAGCTCGGTGCGGGCGGTGTCGATCTCGTGGTGACGCTGCTCGACGTCCCCCATCACCTCCTCCAGCTCGGAGCGGCGCGCGTCCAGCTCGGTCGCGTAGCGGTCCAGGGCCTTCTCGCGCTCTTCGAGCCGCGCCAGGCGCTCCTGGTAGTCCTTGCGCTTCTGCTCCAGCTTGTGGACCAGGGCCGCCAGCTCCTCGCCCTGGTAGGGGCGCGGCAGCTCGAAGTCCTCCTCGACCTCCGTCTCGGGGACCTCCTCCTCGGCGCCGGGGCCGCCCTCGCCCTGCCCCTCCGCGGCGGCGTGGGCGTCAGCCTCGCCCTCGTGGCCCCTCTTGCGCAGCACGATCGTGCCGCCAGCGGCGACGGCGAACAGGGCCAGGGCCGCGACGATTCGCAGGATCACGCGGGCCTCCGGGCCAGGCGGGCCAGCTCGGATTGGCTGCGGCGTGCCTTGCTCCGAGCAGCGACCGCTTCGTCCAGCTGGATCCGCTCGATCAGGCGCTCGGCGCCGCGGCGCCGCTGGCTCGCCTGCTGGAAGGCCTCCTCCTGGCTGGCGACGCGCCGCTGGTGCGCGCTCTGCTGGTCCGCCAGGGCGCGGACCCGGGCCTCGCTGGCGCGGACCTCTCCTCGCTGCAGCGAGAGGGCGGCCAGGTCGAGCACCCCGCCCTCGAGCAGGCGCTCGAGCTCGGCGTGGGTGTCACGGTGCGCGAGCTGGGCCTCGTCGACCCGAGCCGCGATCGCGCTCGCCTGCTGGCGGAGGGCGACGCAGCGCTGCTGCTCGATCCGCTCCTGGTGCTCCCGAACGCGCGCGCAGACGGCGAGACGCTTGGATCGTTGGGTCACGACAGGGCTCCCAGCGCCTCGAGGCGCGCGGTGGTCTCGGCCAGGGTCGTCGGGGCGTGGACGCTCTGGCGCAGGAACTCGTTCAGGGGCTCGATCAGGCGCAGGGCCCGGTCGAGGGCCGGGTTGCTGCCGGGCTGGTAGGCGCCCAGCTCGACCAGGTCGCGCCCCTCTTCGTAGATCGCGAGCAGCCGGCGCAGCTTGGCCGCGGCCTCGCGGTGGCCCTCGCCGACGACCCGCTGGAAGGTGCGGCTGACGCTGCCCAGCACGTCGATCGCGGGGAAGTGCGCCCGCTCGGCCAGCTTGCGGGTCAGGACCACGTGCCCGTCCAGGAGGCCGCGCACGATGTCGGCGACCGGGTCGTTCATGTCGTCGCCCTCGACCAGCACGGTCAACAGGCTGGTGATGCTGCCCCGCTCGCCCATGCCCATCCGCTCGACGAGGCGCGGCAGCTCGGTGTAGAGCGAAGGCGGATAGCCCTGGACCGTGGGGGGCTCGCCGGCGGCGAGTCCGATCTCGCGGACCGCGTAGGCGAAGCGCGTCAGCGAGTCCATGACCAGGAGCACGTCCTGGCCCTTGTCCCGGTAGGCCTCGGCGATCGCGGTCGCGAGGTGGGCGGCCCGCAGGCGCTGGATCGGGAGCGAGTCGCTGGTCGCGGCGATCACCACCGAGTGGGCGAGGGAGTCGCCCAGGATCTCGTCCACGAACTCGCCGACCTCGCGCCCGCGCTCGCCGATCAGGGCCACGACCGCCACGTCGGCGTTCGAGCTGGCCACGATGTCACCCAGGAGGGTCGACTTGCCCACGCCGCTGCCGGCGAAGATCCCGACCCGCTGCCCGCGACCGACGGTCAAGAACCCGTCGATCGCGCGGACCCCGGTCTCGAGGGGCTCGCTGATCCGGCGCCGCCCGCAGGCGCTCGGCGAGCCGCGGTGCAGCGGGCCCCGCTCGATGTCCGCCGGCAGGGCTGGGCCGCCGTCCAGGGGGTTGCCCAGGCCGTCGAGAACGCGCCCCAGCACGGCGTCGCCGACCGGCGCCGTGAGGCGCTGCTTGCTGCGCCATACCCGGTCGCCAGGCGCCAGCGAGCGCGACTCCCGCAGGGGCATCAGGGTCGTCCCGCCGTTGGCGAAGCCGACCACCTCGGCCAACAGGATCCCGTCCTCCGACTCGATCTCGCACAGCGAGCCGACCGGTGCCTGGACGCCGCGGGCCTCGACCGTCATGCCCGAGACCTTGGTCAGGCTGCCCTCGAGGGCGACCATGTCGAGGCCCCGCAGGGCGCTGCGCGCTCGCTCCGCCGTGAGCCTCACGCGGCCAGCTCCCCGCCCAGCGCGCTGCGCACCGCCTCGAGCTGGCCCTTCCTCGTGCGCTCCAGCCGACCCGAGACGGTGGTCACGACCACGTCGCCGGGCTGCAGCGCGCGGTCGACGACGAAGCGCTCGTCCTCGCGGGTCGCCTCGTCGAGGAGGTCGAAGTCGTCGGGGTGGAGCGCGATCCGCACCTCGGGCTCGTCGCCGGCCCGCTCGAGCAGGTCGGCTACGCGGCCCTTGATCTCGGCGGCGGTCGAGCTGACCTCGCGCTCGAGGATCCGCTCCGCGATCGCGAGCCCCAGCTCGAGCACGCGCTCCTCGATCCCCTCCAGCTCGTCGCTGAGGGTCTGGCGGACCTCGACCATGGCCGCCTCCAGCGCGGCCCGCAGGCTGGCCAGCTCGCGCTCGGCCTCGGCCCGCCCCGCGGCGAGGCCCTCCTGGCGCCCCTCCTCGCGGGCCGCCTCCAGCTGCTCCGGATCGGGCTCGCGGGTCTCGACCGGATGCACGTCCTGGGCGCGCTGCCCGACGCGGACCTTGAACACGGGGCGCGCCAGCGCCATGTGGACCCTAGTGGACAAGCTCCGCCTCCTTCCCGCGGCGCAGCTCGATCTCGCCGGAGTTGATCAGCTCTTGCATCGCGTCCACGACCTCCTGCTGGGCGTTCTGGACCTCGGACAGCGGCTGCGGCCCCAGGAGCTCCTTCTCTTCGGCCACCGTCTCGCGGGCGCGCTTGGAGAGGTTGCCCAGGAGCTTGGCCTCGACCTCGGGGTCGGCGGCCTTGAGCGCCAGAGCGAGGGTCCGGCTCTGGACCTGGCTGAGCACCCGCTGGATCGCGGGGTTCTCCAGCAGGACCACGTCGTCGATCACGAGCTTCTTGCCCTCGATCGCCTCGGCCAGCGTCTCGTCCTTGACGCGGATCCGCTCGATCTCGGCCCCGCGCTCGCCCTCCTCTTCGAGGACGTTGATCACCGAGGCCACCGTGCGCAGGCGGTCGCCCTCGTCGGACTGCCCGCTGCTGGCCTGCTGGCGGCGCGTGTTGCGCGGCATGCCCAGGGCGGCGCTGACCTCGAGCGCCAGCTCCGGGGGGACCTCCTCGATCCGCGCCATCCGGATCAGGACGTCGGTCCGCACCTCGTCCGGGAGGCGCGACACGCACTGGGCCGCGACCTCGGGGCCGACGTGGCTGAGGACCAGCGCCTTGACCTGAGGCAGCTCGCCTTGGAGTAGCTGGTCGATCTCGTCGGCGTTGAAGTTGGCGAAGTCGGCGAAGGGGTTGGCCGAGCGGCGCTCGCGGTCGAGCTCCCCGATGATCCGCGCGCTCTCGTTCCGGCCGACGGCCGACTCGAGCAAGCCCTGCAGCTGCTCGGCCCCGACCTCGAGGCTCGCCGAGCGCTCCTCGAGGGCCGAGGAGAACTCGGCCAGGACCGCGTCGACGACCTCGGCCCCCACGGGCTTGGCCTCGAGCTCGGTCACCGCCCGCGCCAGGTCGGTGATCGCGTCGGGCGACATGCAGCGCAGCGCCTGGGTAGCGGCCTCAGGGCCGATCGCCAGGACCAACACCGCCGCCTTGTGGCGCCCGCTGAGGGTCGTGCTTGCGTTCCCGCTCATGGTCTAGGCTCCCGCCGGCGCGTCGCTCAGCCAGCGCTCGAGGAGGCGACCGGCCGCCTCCGGGTGTCCTTGCACGTCCTGCTGGACGTGAGTGCGGCGGCGCTCTCCGCCTTGGTCGAGCGCATGGGGTACGACCCCCTCGGGGAGGGCGCCCTGGAGCGCGCTCGCGGCCAGGGCCGGGGTGGCGGGCACGGGAGGGAGCGCGCTGCCCGCCTTCTTGAGCGCGGCCGCGCCCAGGAGCGTGGCCGCCAGGATTCCCAGGGCCAGCAGACCCAGCCGCACGTAGCTGGCGATCTGCTCGCGCTGCGCCAGCTCCGCCATGGCGGCCTCGACCTCGGCCTCCTCGCCGGGGGCGAAGGGCACGCTGTGCGACTCGAGGCTGTCGCCCCGCTTGGCGTTGAAGCCGACCGCCTCCTTGACGATCTTCTCGATCCCGGCGGCCTGCTCCTTGAGCGACTCGTCGATCAAGAGCGCGATCGTGAGCCGCTCGACGGCGCCGGCTTCCCGCACCACGGTCTGGACGCTGCGCCCGACCTCGTAGCTGGTCGTGATCGTCTCCTCCTGCTCCTGCTCGCCCTCGCTGGCCTTGCTGGGGGCCTCGTCGGCCGCGGCCTTGCCGCCCTTGCTCTTGGTCTTGCTCCGCGTCGTGGTCGACTCGCGAGTCGGCACGCCCTCGCTGAGCATCTCCTTGCGCTCCTGGACGGTGCTCCGGCTCAGGCGAGCGTTGACCCGCACCACCGCCCGCCGCTCCCCGAAGGCGTCGTCGAGCAGGGTCTGGGCCTTGCGCATCAGGTAGGCCTCTAGCGTCTGCTCCCGCTCGACGCCGGCCTCGGCCGAGCCCTTGTCCTGACCCTCACCCGCCAGGACGGCCCCGCTCGAGTCGAGCACGGTCACCCGCTCGGGGCGGAGACGCTCGACGCTGCTCGCGACCAGGGCCCGGATCCCGGTCAGCTGACGGCTGCTCAGGCTGCGGCCAGGCATCAGCTGGACCACGACCGAGGCCTTGGCCTCTTGCTGGCTGCCGACGAACACGCTCTCGCGGGGGCGGCCGACGTGGACGTGGGCCTGGGAGACGGGCTCCAGGCCGCTGATCGTGCGGGCCAGCTCACCCTGCAGCGCGCGGGTGTAGGTGATCTGCTCGGCCAGCTCGCTGCGGCCGAAGGGGCTGACCTCGAAGAGCTCGAGCCCGGTCCCGCCGCCCTGGACCGCGCCCGAGGCGGCCAGCTCCAGGCGCAGCTCGGCTACGCGCTGGTAGGGGACCGAGACGGTGCCCCCGTCGGCCGAGAGCTGGTAGGGCACCTCGCGGGTGCGCAGGGTCTCGACGACGCGGGCGGCGTCCTCCTCGCTCAGGCCGCTGTAGAGCAGGCCGAAGTCCTGCTGCTTGCTGAAGTGAGTCACCAGGCCGGCGCCCACGATCAGGGCCACGATCAGCAGGCCGACGGCCTTGCGGCGGCCGGGGCTGAGCTGGCTGAAGCGGGCCCCCAGGGGGCCGAGCAGCGAGCTCGAGGGAGGTCCGGCCGGCGGGACGGCAGCGGGGGTCAGGTTGCGCGCGGGGTCGCTCATTCAGACCTCAGGCCACGCCCGCCCGCTGGAGCTGAGGCAGGACCAGGCCGACGCCGTCCTCCTCCTCGTAGCGCTTGAGGCGGTTGAAGAGGGTCCGCACCGAGATCCCGAGGATCCGGGCGGCCTGGCCGCGGTTGCCGGCGGTGACCGCCAGGGCGCGCTCGATCGCGTCGCGCTCGGCGGCGGCGATCGTGCAGGGCTGCAGGCTGGCGGGGCGCTGAGTCTCGAAGCCGAGCAGCTCCCGACGGACCAGCTCGTCGCCGATCGTCTCGCCCACGTCGAGCAGGACCAGGCGGCGGACGAGGTTCTGCAGTTCGCGCACGTTGCCCGACCAGCGGTGCTGCTCGAGCAGCGCCAGGGCGGCCGCCGAGAAGCGGCGCACGCGGCTGTTGGTCTCGTGACGGAAGCGCTCGAGGAAGTGGTTGACCAGGAGGGGCACGTCGCCAGCGCGCTCGCGGAGGGGCGGGACGCGGATCGGCACCACCGCGAGGCGGAAGAAGAGGTCGTGGCGGAAGGTCCCGCGGGCGACCTCGGTTTCGAGGTCGCGGTTGGTCGTGGCCACCACGCGCACGTCGACCGAGATCGTGCGGTTGCCGCCGACGCGCTGCAGCTCCTCCTCCTCGAGGACGCGCAGGAGCTTGGCCTGGATCGCGGGCGAGACCTCGCTGACCTCGTCCAGGAGGAGCGTCCCGCCGTGGGCCGCCTCGAAGCGACCGATCCGGCGCTGGTGCGCCCCGGTGAAGGCGCCCTGCTCGTGGCCGAAGAGCTCGCTCTCGAGGACGCCCTCCGCCAGGGCCGCGCAGTTGACCTTCACGAAGGGCCCGTCGGCGCGCTTGCTCGCGCGGTGGACCATCTCGGCCAGCCGCTCCTTGCCCGTGCCCGACTCGCCCTGGAGCAGGACCGTGGCCTTGGAGGGCGCCGCGCACTGGATCCGCTGCCGGACCGCGTTGAGGGTCAAGCTCCGCCCGACCAGCGCGTCCTCGCTCGCCTCGTGCGCGACCTCGACCGGGCTCTGCTCCGCCTCGCTCGCCTGCTCGCCCGGCTCGCCGTGGTGGAGGGCTGCGGCCAGCTCGTCGATGCCGACGGGCTCGACCAGCACGTCGACGGCGCCGGCGCGCATGGCCTTGACCGCGAAGTCGACGCTGGCCTGGCGAGCCACGACCACGCAGGGGGGCGAGTCGGGCCGGCGGCGCTTGAGCTCCCGGACTCCCACCAGGTCACTCACGACGAGGTCGAAGCTGGCCCCCTCCAGGCGCGCGAGCAGCTCCTCGCCCGGCTCGCAGCGCTGCACGCGACAGTCGAGCTGCGCGCAGAGCTGGCTCAGGTAGTCACGCGCCAGCGAGCAGCTGAGGGCGACGAGGACGGCAGGGCGGTTCGAAATGGTTCCAGCCACGAGTGATCTCCAGCGGTTGGTGTGTCTTGGGGTGCGAGCGAGCGAGGGATCTAGCAGCAGGCGGCTTCGTAGCTGCCGAGCTTCTTGATCAAGGTCGAGCGGTGGATCCCGAGGGTGCGCGCCGCCTTGCTGCGGTTCCCCTCGTGGTGGGCGAGCACCCGCTCGATGTGCGCTCGCTCGACCTCGGCCAGGGTGGCCTCGACGCCGAGCGAGAGCTCGCTCTCGCCCTCGCTGCTCTCGTCGCGGCGACCCGCGACCCGAACGTGCTTGGCCCGGATCTCGCCGCCGCGCCCGAGGACCAGCGCCCGCTCGAGCACGTTGCGCAGCTCACGCACGTTGCCGGGCCACTCGTAGCGGCACAGCTCGGCGGCGGCCTCGGCGCTGAGCGCAGGCGCCGGGATCCCCAGCCGCGAGGCCAGCTCGCCGACCAACTCCGCGGCGAGGGCCGGCAGGTCCTCGATCCGATCGCGCAGGGCCGGCAGGTCGATCACGAACACGGCCAGGCGATAGAAGAGGTCCGAGCGGAAGTTGCCCGCGCCGACCTCCACCGCGAGGTCGCGGTTGGTCGCGGCCACGACCCGGGCGTCGGTGCGGACCAGCTCGGTCCCGCCCACCCGCAGGAAGCTGCGCTCCTGCAGCGCGCGCAGCAGCTTGGTCTGGAGCCGCGCGCTCAGCTCGCCGATCTCGTCCAGGAAGAGGGTCCCGCCGTTGGCCGCCTCGAAGAGGCCGCGCTTGCCGCCGGCGCGCGCGCCGGTGAAGGCGCCCTGCTCGTAGCCGAAGAGCTCCGACTCGAGCAGCGCGCCGCTCAGGGCCGCGCAGTTGATCGCGACGAAAGGCCCCTGCGCCCGGTCGCTCCCTTCGTGCAGGCCGCGGGCCACGCGCTCCTTGCCGGTCCCGCTCTCCCCGTGGATCAGGACCGTGGTCGGCAGGGCCGCCACGAGGTCGATCATTTCGTTGACCGACTGGCAGGCCGCGCTCGCGCCGCTCAGGACCTGGTGCTGACTCGTCTCCGCGATCGTGTTCATTCTGACTCCCCCGTCCGATCTGGAGGAGTCAAGGGCAAGCCGCGTGCCGGAGTGCAAGGCTTGCCGATCGGCAAGTCGACTTCCGATCGTGTCCGGCTCTTGGACGGCTGGACGCTCAGGGCGTCCAGGAACACCACACCACGTTGTGGATAACTCGTGGAGGGGCGAGGAGTTGCCTGAGAGTCGCCTTCTGCGTAGGTCTAGGGGGCATTCCGGGGAACAGGGCCCAAAGACAGGACCCGCGTCGCGAGGCGCGACGCGGGTCCTGAGGGGGGAAGGAACTCGTAAGTCGTTTAGAGCTTTAGCCGAACGCTGAAGGTGCTGCCGACGCCGACGGTGCTGGTGACGTCGACGGCGCCGCCGTGGGCCTCGATGGTGGCCTTGACCACGCTGAGCCCGATCCCCGAGCCCGCGCAGCGACGGACGCCGGCTTCGGGGACGCGGTAGAAGCGCTCGAACACATGGGCGAGCGACTCGGCAGGGATCCCGCGGCCCTGGTCCTGGATCTCGACCTCCAGCACCTTGGCCAGGAGGTGCGCGCGGACCGTGATCGGGGCGCCCGGGGGCGAGTACTTGATGGCGTTCTCGACCAGGTTCGTGAGCGCGCCCTCCAGGCGCTGGGCGTCGGCCGGGATCAGCGGCAGGTCCGGCGCCAGCTCGAGGGTCAGCGAGGCCTCGGGGTGGCTGACGCGCAGCCCGTCCACGATGTCGGTCAGCAGGACACAGATATCGAGCGGCTTCAGCTCGAGCTCGATCGCGCCCGACTCGAGGCGCGCCGAGTCGAGCAGGTCTCGGGTCAGGTGGGCCACCCGGCTGGAGCCCTTGCGAGCCAGGCTGGCCAGGCGGTGGGCCCGCCCCTCGAGCTGCGACTCCAGGAGGAGGCTCAGGCAGCCGTCGAGAGCCGAGAGGGGGTTACGGATCTCGTGGGCCGCCATGGTCAGCAAGGTGTGGCTCTCGGCGGCGCGCTGGGTCCGCTGGAGGAGGGCCTCCTGCGCGCTCCAGTCCTCCAGCAGCAGGACCACGCCCTCCGGGCGGTCCTCCTCGTCCCGCAGCAGGGAGGCCGAGAGGCCCACGGTCAGCTCGGTCCCGTCCGAGAGGGGGACCTCCACCTTCTCGGGGAGCGCGAAGCCCAGGTCGCGGGCGGCCTGATACACCCCGCGCAGGGGCCCCGCGTGCGGCTCGTCGAGGACCTCCCGCAGCGGCCCCTGCTGGATGTGGTCGTCGCGGAAGAGCAGGCCCGCCCAGCGGTTGCGCCCGATGCAGTTCCCCTCGAGGTCGCAAATGATCACCCCCAGGGGGAGGCACTCGAGGACTTGCGAGAGGTTCAGCTTCACGGGTACTTGGCCCCCACCGAGAACTGCATCAGGCTCTCGGCCCGCGCGATCTGGGGCCGGGCGTTTTCGAGCAACCCAGCCAGCTTGTTGCGGTCGA
>CALDQK010000442.1 GCA_937911525.1 uncultured bacterium | reverse complement strand
CGGCCGACCAGCCGCCCGCTGACGAGCCTCCGCCCGCCGACGAGCCGCCCGCTGACGAGCCTCCGCCCGCCGACGAGCCGCCCGCTGAGCCCCCGCCCGCGGACGAGCCTCCTGTCGAGGAGCCTCCCGTCGAGGAGCCCCCGGCCGACCAGCCCCCGGCTGACGAGCCGCCCATGGACGAGCCTCCGGCTGATGAGCCGCCCATGGACGAGCCCCCGGCGGACGAGCCTCCGGCCGACGAGCCGCCCATGGACGAGCCCCCCGCTGACGAGCCCCCCGCCGACGAGCCCCCCGCTGACGGGCCGCCCGCCGATCCTGCTCCTCCGGCGGACCCCGCTCCGCCCGCTGATGGCCCTGCTCCTGCGGACGAGCCTCCGCCCGCCGACGCGTCGGCCGAGCAGCCCGCCAGCGACGGGGAGATGATCGAGGTCAAGAGCTACTACCCCCGCGAGGAGGCTGAGTTCGGCCCGATCGCGCCGGAGTACCGCGGTCCGGTCGAGCTCTCGCTCTACGGCGGCTGGACGATGTACAGCGGCGATCTCGACGTCGAGTCGGGCGGCTCCCTCCTCGGTGGAGTCCGCTTCACGGTGAACTTCGGCGAGGAGGACCAGGTCGGCCTGGACTTCACCTGGGGTGTCACCCGGATCAACTTCCACATCGACGAGACCGACTCGGTCGCGGGTCGCGGCTTCGGTCGCAAGGACATCCGCGGCGAGGTCACGATCAACTCGTTCGTGGTGGGCCTGACCTACCGGATGACCTACCTGCGCTTCGAATACTTGACCCCCTTCGTCCGCGCGGGCGTGGGTGTCAACTACTTCGAGGACGAGGTCGGTCGCGGCACCTTCCAGCCGAACAACAACGGCGCGCTGCAGCAGTTCACCGAGCGGCTCGACAGCGAGTTCGGGATCATGGGCCGCCTCGGGTTCGGCTTCGACTACAAGATCGACAAGAACTGGAGCATTCGGACCGAATACTCCCTGGACGTCATGATCAACAGCTGGGCCGATCGGGACGATCCCCAGTTCGCTGGCAACGCTCAGCTCGGCTTCGTCTGGCACTTCCAGTAAGGTCAGCGAACCGCTAGAGCGATTCGAAGGACGGCGGCTCAATGCCGCCGTTCTGCGTTGGAGGAGGCCCCGTGAGTTCGAGTCATGACGCGAGGGGAAGCTCGGGGGCGGCGTGCGCGCTGATCGCCCTCAGCGCCCTGGTCCTGCTGCCGCTCTCGGCCAGCATTGGCCTGCGGACCGAGGCCACTCCCCGCACGGCGATCTGGTCGCAGCCCTACGAGCTGACGATCTTGCACACCAACGACCTCCACGGGCAGGTGCTGCCGCGCCAGGGAACCGGAGGGCTGCTGGAGCTCGGGCGTCGGATTCGGATCGAGCGTGAGGCCGCCCTGCGAGCTGGGCGGGGGGTGCTGCTCCTGGACGCCGGCGACATCTTCAAGGGAACCCTCGAGGGAGACCTGACCGACGGCGCGGTCGTCGTCGACTGGATGAACCGCCTCGGCTACGACGCGCTCGCGATCGGCAACCACGAGTTCGATCACGGCGTCGGCGTGGCGCGCGGGCTCGCCGAGGCGGCTCAGTTCCCCTTCCTCGGCGCCAACGTCCGCGCCAACCTGGACCGCAGGGTCCCCGTGTGGCTCGGCAAGGGCAGCCGCGGCGAGCTCGCGGGGAAGGCCCTGATCCGCGAGGTCGGGCCCCTCCGGGTCGCGATCGTGGGCCTCACCAGCGAGCGCGTTCCTGAGCTGACGGTCGAGGGCTGCACCGAGGGCCTGACCTTCCTCGACGAGGCGGAGGAGCTCAGCCGCGTGCTCGAGTCCCTGCCGCTCGTGGACCTGGTCGTCGTCCTCAGCCACGCAGGCCTCGAGACCGACCGGGAGCTCGCAGCTCGCTTCGACGGCCGAGTCCACGTGATCGTCGGCGGCCACAGCCACGACCGGCTCAGCGAGGGCGAACAGGTCGGCGAGGTCTTGATCGTCCAGGCCGGCTCCTCGGGTCGGGAGCTGGGCAAGGTCGAGATCGACCTTCGCCCCCCGCTCGCCCCCGGCCAGTCCCCCCGGGTCGAGGCCAAGGCGAGCCTCGTCACCGCCCGCGACGACCTCCCGGCCCTGCTCGAGCCCCACCTCAACCGGGTGCGCGAGCGAGCCGAGCAAGTCGTCGGGCGCCTGACGGACGACGTCTCTCGCCAGACCGCGGTCGAGGGTCACTCGTCCCAGCTCGGCAACCTGATCACGGACCAGATGCGCGCCGCCACCAAGGCCGACCTCGCCTTCCAGAACCGCGGCGGGATCCGCGCCAGCCTGCGCGGCGGCGCCTTGACCTACCGCGAGCTCTACTCCGTGTTGCCCTTTGGGAACCAGGTCGTGACCATGGACCTCACCGGGGCTCAGCTCCTCGAGCTCTTCGAGACAATGTTTGGCTCACAGGCCATGAGCGGGCTCGAGGTCTCGGGCGCCGAGGTGCTCTTCGACCCCAGGCGGCCCGAGGGTCAGCGGATCTTGCGAGTGCGTCTGGGTGGCGAGCGCCTCGACCCCGAGCGGACCTATCGCGTGGCGACCAACGACTTCCTCGCTGGGGGCAAGGACGGCTACCCGACCTTCAAGGCCGGGACGCGCCGAGAGGACACGGGACGCCCCGTGCGAGACCTCGTGCGGGACTTCCTCAGCAACAACAGCCCCTACGCCCCTCCCCCCATCGAGGAGCGCTTCACCCGCCTCGACTAGCGAGGGGAAAGCACCGCCACCAGACCGGGGGAAGTGGGCCTGGTGGCGGCTGGGAAGCGTTCCGAGGGCAGCGCGCCCTCGCTTGGACTACGTAGACGTCGGCGCGTCGCGAAAGGCGGGATTGGACTCCCCAGCGCAAGTCCTTTGTCCCCTGCCAGCACGAATCTGGCTCGACATGGCACGAGCCGATTCATCCCCCTACGGTTAGGCGTGGCGAGGGGCAGAGTTGGCTGAGGAGCGCGACGACGACGACGTCGTCGATTTCAGCTTTAGCGAGAGCCGGGCGCAGAACCGGCTGCGAATCGAGAGCGGACGGATCACGACCTTCCGCCTCAAGCGGAGGGTCTATCTCCGCGTCGTCGTCGTCGACGCTCGCCTAAGGCCCTGCGCCGGCGAGAGCTACACCCTCCAGATCGGCGAGAGCACCCGCGAAGGCGAGGTCGGGCCGAGCGGACTGATCGAGGAGCGAGTCCCGCTCGGAGCGACCGAGGGGACACTCACGGTCACCCCCTCCGGTGGATCGGGCGCGGTCCAGTGGGCAGTCCGCTTCGAGCAGCTGCCCCCGATCTCCGAGACGGCTGGGGTCCAGTGCCGCCTGGCCCAGCTGGGCTACGACACGGGCCCCATCGACGGGGTCGTTGGCCCCAAGACGCGCGCCGCCGTGAGCGCCTTCCGGCGGCATCTCGGGCTCTCCAGCCGGGGCGACCCGCAGGACCCCGACACGCAGGAGGCCCTCCGCCAGGTCCACGAGGGCGAGGTCCT
The DNA here is from genome assembly GCA_937911525.1 of uncultured bacterium. Lineage (GTDB taxonomy): Bacteria > Planctomycetota > J058 > J058 > J058 > NORP233. The sequence goes on along the minus strand of CALDQK010000442.1, from coordinate 1,757 downwards.
CGCCGAGGACTACGACGGCAACACGGCCCGCGGCATGGAGGTGTCTCCCGTCACGCTGGCGATCTTCACCTCCTTGCCCGCAGAGGAGGGCGAGCGCAGCCCGCGCGGCGCCGCCTGCTTCGAGCACCTCAGCGCCCTCGACGCGGCCTGCGCCTGGTTCGACGAGGAGGTCCTCTTCTTCCGCGGGGACCAGGTCCTCGTCTACACGGGCCGCCGGAGCGGCGTCGAGCCCGAGCCGATCTCGGCGCGCTTCCCGGGCTGGCCCGCCCCCTTCAACGCGGGGCTGGACGCCGCGGCCTTCGCCGGGGACCAGGCCTACCTCTTCAAGGGGGACCAGGTCGTCGTGATCGGGGGCGACGGAGACCCCCGCGGCCCCGCGCGCGCCCTCAAGAACCTGTGGCCCAACTTGCCCCCCGCCTTCCAGAGCGGCCTGGACGCCGCGGTCGGCTACCGAGGCAAGCAGATCTGGCTCTTCAAGGGCTCGCAGTGCCTCCAGGTCGACCCTGCGCAGGGAGCCTTGGGTGAGGCGCGCTCGATCGAGGAGACCTGCCGCGGCTGGCCGGCGCCCTTCCTGGAGGGGATCGACGCTGCAGCCTGGTGGCCGAACCGCCGCTTCTATGCCTTCAAGGGCAGCGACTACCTGCGCCACGTCCCGGGTATCGGCAGCAGCGACGCCTACCCCAAGCAGAGCGCGATCGGCTTCTCGCTCAGCGAAGCCAACCTGCTCCGGGTCGCCCGAGCCGCCGACTCGCCCCTGCCTGGACTCCGCGCCTGGCGCGTCAAGCTCGGCGACGCCTTCTTCCACTTCGACAGCTCGGTGTTCCTGCCGGAGCGGATCCGCAGCGGAGCCGTCTCGGGCGAGGTCGGCCTGCCCCTGCTCTACGCGGCGCTGCGCTACCTCCGGGATCACCCGGCCGCCACGGTGCTGGTCGCTGGGCACACCGACACGGTCGGGACGAACGACTACAACGAGCGCCTCTCGCAGGCCCGCGCCCGCGCGGTGGTGGCGCTCCTCGAGGGGAATCGAGACGAATACGTCGCCGCGAGCGGGCTCTACAGCGCGCCCGAGGACGAGCCTTCGGTGCTGTGCTACATGGCGCGGACTCGCGGCTGGGACTGCGACCCGGGCGAAGGCGGGACGCCGACTCGCGGGTTCCAGGAGCGCCACGAGCTGGTCCCCGACGGCGTCGCCGGACCCAAGACTCGCAAGGCCGCCGTGCGCGACTTCCAGGTCGGCGCGCAGCAGGCCCTCGGCCGCCCGCTGATTCGTGACGGGGTCACCGGACCGCAGACGCGCGGGGCCGTGTTCGACCTCTACATGCAGGACCTGGCCGCCATCGCCGCAGCGGAGGCGGAGAAGGAGTCCGGCGGCGGAGCGAGCTCGAGCTCAGGGGCGAGCTCGGGGGAGAGCTCGGGGGAGAGCTTCGGCGAGAGCGTGATCCCGGCTGGCCTCGGCGAGAGCGCCGGCAGCGGAGACCTGCTCAGCGAGCTGCGAGAGAACCTGCGTTGGGCGGACCCTGACAACAAGTACGTCGCGATGGGGGAGCGCTATCCCGTCGAGCAACCCGACACCGACGAGCTGTGGAGCCGCCAGAACCGCCGGGTAGAGATCATCTTCTTCGAGCCCGAGTTCATTCCGCCGATCCCGATCGGACCGGGCTTCTACCCCGACTACACGATCACCGACATCCCGGATCCGACGCCGACGCCGACGCCGACGCCGACGCCGACTCCGACGCCGACTCCCACGCCGACGC
>CALDQK010000441.1 GCA_937911525.1 uncultured bacterium | reverse complement strand
TGCGGTGAACCGAAGAGCCAGGGCGACGACGCACTAGCGACAGCTCGAGACGGGCAGCCTTCCTTGAAACCGCGAAACCCAGAATGGTCGCTCGGGAAGTCCCAACCAAACGAGAAGGAGCCGCCCGAGGGCGGCTCCTTGGCGTGTGTGTCCAGAGCCGAGGCTCTAGGCGACCGGGGTCCCGCGCATGAAGTGCATCTTCATTTCGCGGATCTCGATCTCGTCGTTGTCACCGAGGCGGACGTCGTCGACGAGCTTGCTGTTGACCTTCACCCCGTCGCCCTTGGGCGTGGTGTTGATCAAGCGGAAGCCCGACTCGTCGCGGAAGATGATCGCGACCAGGCGCGGGCAGAACCAGCCGCTCATCTGGACGTCGCACTTCTCGCTCTTGCCGAAGGTGAACACCGACTTCTCGAGGAACACGTTCCGCTTGCCGGCCTTCTCCTCGACGACGAGGTAGCCGCGCACGCGGGACGCCTTCTCGCGCTGGAGCTGCGCGAGGGCGGCCTGATCCATTTGCATGGTCATGCCGCCGAAGTCGTCGGGGCCCTTGTCGGGCAGGGGCTCGGAGGTCGCCGAGTTGTCCGTGCCGACGAACGAGATCGTGAACTTGCCGATCGAGATCTCGTCCCCGTTGTTCAGGTTGTGCGTGTCGACGCGGCGCCCGTTGACGAAGGTGCCGTTGTTACTCCGCAGGTCGCGCAGGACGAAGAAGTCGTCCTTCTTGACGACCTCCGCGTGGTAGCGCGACACACCGAGGTTGTCGATCGTGATCTCGCAGTCTTCGCTGCGACCCACGCGGATCTTGTCCTGGTCGTCAGGAAACTCGAAACGCTCGAGGGTCCGACCAGAGAGAGTTAGGGTCAGCTTGACGGTCACCCGGTCTGCTCCTTCACCCAGACAACGACACAGAAGATCCCAAACGAACGTGGGAAGAGCTTACTCACTGCCGGCGGCCTCCAGCTGCTGGCGCAGCGCGTCGGCTTCGGCTTGGGACTCAAGGAGGCGGTAGACCAGCATCGCGGCGGTAGAGATCCCTACGGGGTCGTCGTGCTGGATCGCGAGTCGACTCACGAACTCAGCCACGCAGGGGTTCTCGGCCTCGACGCGCTCGAGCAGCTGGATCACGTAGTCGTTGTATTCCGACCGCTCGAGCTCGCGGCAGAGCGCGTAGCCCGTCTCTTTGGTCACCGTCGGTAAGGTGCTGCCCACGGGTCCTCGGCGTAAATCGCGATAGGGGAGTCCATCTCCCCCTCAGCAGCCACCGTTCTACGCGGTCAGAGCCCGACGCGCAAAGCCCCCCTGCACTCAGAGGACTTTCTCGCCGGGGAGGCCCAATCAATCGCGAAGAAGCTGTCGCTGACGGCGACAGCTCCCTCTCTCTGCTCCGATCGAACCGCCAAGGACGCCAAGGACGCCAAGGTTCGGCATTCCTTGGCGTCCTTGGCGGTTATCTCAGAAACGCGAAGGAGCTGTCGCCAAGGCGACAGCTCCTCGGGAGGCCGGCTGCTGCGGACGCGTCGAGCTAGTCGACGTATTGCTTGAAGAGCAGGCAGGCGTTGTGCCCGCCGAAGCCGAGGCTGTTGCTCATCGCGGCCTTGATCTCGAGGCTGCGCGCCTCGTGGGGCACGTAGTCGAGGTCGCACTCGGGGTCGGGGTCGTCGAGGTTGATCGTGGGCGGGGCCACGCCCTCCATGATCGCCTTGGTCAGCACCACGGCCTCGACCGCGCCCGAGGCCCCCAGCAGGTGGCCGATCATGGACTTGGTCGAGCTGATCGCGAGCGACTTGGCGTGGTCGCCGAACACCTGCTTGATCGCCTTGGTCTCGAGCACGTCGTTGAGCGAGGTGCTGGTCCCGTGGGCGTTGATGTACTGGATGTCCTCGGGCTTCAGGCCCGCGTCGTCCAGGGTGTTCTGAATCGCCCGGGCCGCGCCCTCGCCCTCCTCGTGGGGGGCGGTGATGTGGAACGCGTCGTCGGTGTTGGCCGCGCCCGAGAACTCGGCGTAGATCGTGGCGCCGCGCGCCTTGGCGTGCTCGAGCTCCTCCAGGATCAGCACCGCGCCGCCCTCGCCGAACACGAAGCCGTCGCGGTCCTTGTCGAAGGGCCGGCTGGCCTTGGTCGGCTCCTCGTTGCGCTTACTCAGCGCGCGCGCCTGACAGAAGCCCGCCAGGCCGACCGGCGTCAGGGCCGCCTCGACGGCGCCCGCGAACATCACGTCCGCCATGCCGTGGCGGATCATGTGCATCGAGATCCCCAGGGCGTGGTTGGCCGAGGCGCAGGCCGAGGACACGCAGAAGTTGGGGCCCTTGAGGCCGTGGCGGATCGCGACCTGGCCGCCCGGGGCGTTGATCATCATCATGGGCACCAGGTGAGGGGTCACCCGGCGCACGCCGCGGTTGTGCAGGGTCAGGACCTGCTGCTCGGTCGTGTCCAGCCCGCCAATGCCCGAGCCGATCACGCAGCCCACGCGGGTGCGGTCGACGGCGTCGAGGTCGAGCTCGGCGTCCTGGCGCGCCTCGTCGGAGGCCAGGAGCGCGAACTGCGTCACACGGTCGAGGTGACGCACGTCCTTCTTGGAGAAGTGCGCGAGCGGGTCATAGTCCGCGACCTCGCCGCCGAACTTGACGGGGAACTGCTCGGTGTCGAAGAGGGTGATCGGACGGATCGCGCTCTTGCCGGCCCGCACGTTCTCCCACAGGGCCTCGACGCCCAGCCCGAAGGGGCTGACAGCGCTCAGGCCGGTGATCACTACGCGCCGATTCATGGCACACACCTCTCAGCCGCAGATCTTCACGGCTCAGCCACGGGTCGCGGCCCAGCGAGGGGCCGACCCGGGCAATCTTCTGCTCACCACGTACCTCTGCCGCACGGGGTGAACGCGGCGGAACCTATCCCGAACCTGCGAGCGCAGCGCTCGGGACACGAACCTGGCTGCGCTCTCCGCCAGGAAGACCGAAGCGCTTACGAGCTTCCGCCTCCCCGTGGGAGAGCTGCCCCCAACCCGGAGGCCAGGGGTTCCCCTTCGGACGAAGGGGCAACGGTCATCGTGGTCCAGGGAGCGAACGGGCCGCTCCCCAGAGACACCGGCTAGGAGCCGATGTGCTCCTCGATGTACTTGATGGCCTCGCCGACGGTCTGGATCTTCTCGGCGTCCTCATCAGGAATGTTGATGTCGAACTCCTCCTCGAGCTCCATTACGAGCTCGACGGTGTCGAGGGAGTCCGCGCCCATGTCGTTGATGAACGACGTCTCGGGCGTCACCTTTTCCTTGGGCACCCCGAGCTGATCACACACGATGTCGACGACTCGGTCAGCGACGGAAGCCACGGTCATTACCTCAGCTCTCAGAGTCAGTTGCGGAAGGGCGGCACTATACCGCCCACCCCTCACATGGAAAGGCCACCGTCGATCCGTACGACGGTGCCTGTGATATAGCCGGCGTGCTCGCTGGCGAGGAAGGCGCAAGCAGCAGCGATCTCCTCGACCCGGCCGATTCGGCCGAGCGGGATCCGCTCCTTGATCGCGCCCTGCTGCTCGTCCGTGAGCTCGGCGGTCATGTCGGTCTCGATGAAGCCAGGCGCGACCGCGTTCACGGTCACCCCTCGGCTCGCCAGCTCCTGGGCCATGCTCTTGGTGAACCCGATCAGGCCCGCCTTGCTCGCCGAGTAGCTCGCTTGTCCCGCGTTGCCGGTCAGGCCGACCACGCTGGAGATGTTGATCACGCGCCCCGCGGGGCTCTTGAGCAGGTAGCGCGTCGCCGCCTTGGTCACGCGCAGGGCGCCTCCCAGGTTGACGTCGAACACCTTCTGCCAGTCGGCCTCGGCGTGGCGCATCAGCAGGCCGTCGCGGGTGATCCCCGCGTTGTTGACCACGATGTCCAGCCCGCCCAGCTCCTTGGCCGCGGCCTTGACGGTGTTCGCGACCGCCTCGCCGTCGCTCAGGTCGCAGGGGCACACCAGCACCGTGCGGCCCTGCTCGCGCAGGGGCGCGGCCAGCTCCTCGAGCAGGCCCTCGTTGGTGGCGACCAGCACCAGGTCGGCGCCCGCCTCGCCCAGGGCGAGGGCGATCGCGCGGCCGATGCCGCGCGAGGCGCCGGTGACGAGGGCCTTGCGACCTGCGAGGGAGACCTGCATTAGGCCTCGGATCCCGCGGCCAGCGCCTCAGCGGCGGCCTTGACGTCCTCGACCGTGGCGACGGTCAGGCACTTCTTCTTCTTGTCGTTGCGGCGGACCAGGCCCTTGAGGACCCCGCCCGGGCCGAACTCGAAGCACTGCTCGACGCCGCTCGCGAAGAGCGCGCTCATGGACTCGCGCCAGCGCACGGTCCCGCTGACCTGCTTGACGAGCAGGTCGCGCATCGTGTCGGCGTCGCCGCCGTGCAGCTCGGCGGTCACGTTGCTGTAGACCGGGACCGCGGGGGCGGTGAAGCCCGCCTCGGCCAGGTCACTCGCCAGCTTCTCGCCGGCGGGGGCCATGAGCTCGCTGTGGTAGGCGCCGGCCACGTTGAGGGGCACCGCCCGGCGCGCGCCGAGCTCCTTGGCCTTCTCGGCCGCGGCCGCCAGCGCGTCCTTGGGACCCGAGAGCACGACCTGCCCGGGGGCGTTGTCGTTGGCGATCCCGACGCCCTCGCCCAGGGCGGGGCCGAGGTCACCGACGTCGATCCCCAGCAGGCTGACCATGCCCGAGGGCTGCGCCTCGCAGCACTCCTGCATGTGGCGTCCGCGCGCGATCACGAGCTTGAGCGCGTCCTCGAGCTCGAGCGCCTTGGCGAAGGTCAACGCCGAATACTCGCCCAGCGAGAGCCCAGCCGCGGCGGCGACCTCGGGCAGGTTGCCCTTGAGCTCCTCCTCGAG
>CALDQK010000440.1 GCA_937911525.1 uncultured bacterium | reverse complement strand
CCCCCGGCCCCCGGCCCCCGGCCCCCCGCCCCTACTCCCCCTGCGCGGCGCGCTCCTCGATCTTGCGCACGACCCGCTGGGCGTAGAAGTCGACCTCACTCGAGGTCCCGCCGCGCGCCAGGAAGGCCTCGATCTCCGGCAGCTCCGAGGGGCGTCCGAAGCGCTCGAGCCAGCCGAGCAGCACGTTGTGGGTGAACCGGCTCCGCTCGCGCACCAGGGCCGCGAGCACCCGGGGCGCCGCCATGCCGCGCGGGAGGAGCCGGAACTCGCCAAAGGCCGTGCGGCGGATCGACTCGTCCTCGTCCTCGCTCAGGCGCACCAGCAGCTCGAGCACCTCGGGGTCGTCGCCCCGCAGCTCGCGGATCGCGGCCACGCGCGAGTGCGCCGGCTCGCTGGGATCGGCCGCCGTCCGCCGGAAGGTCTGCTGGGTCTCGGCGTTGGCGCGGCGTCCGAGGCGCTCGAGCAGCTCCCGGCGGCGGTGCGGGTCGGACTCGCCCTCGAGGGCCTCTCGCAGGAGCTCGACCTCCAGCTCGGGCCGGAAGCGGCTCAGGGCGTCGAGGGCCGCTCGACGAGCGCCCTCGTCGCGGAGGAGCCCCGGCAGCGCCGCTGTGACCTGGGCGTCGCGCTGGCGGAGGAAGCCCCGCAGCAGCGGGGCGCGGGTCGGCTCGGGCTGCTCGGGGTCGAGGGCCAGCCCGCGCGCGGCAGCGAGCGTCTCGTTTGCCGCCGACTTGAGCCAAGGCTCGAGCAGGCGCGCCGCGACCCGGCGCACGCGGGGGTCCGTCTCGCCCAGGGCCGCCCGCAGGGGGACCTCGGCGCGGGCGAAGGCGGCCCGCTCGGAGAGGCGCAGGCAGCGGAGCAGCTCGACGCGGGCCGGCGTGGGCAGCTCGTCCCACTCGCGCGCCAGGCGCTCGACCAGGCGCGCCTCGGGGTCGTCCACCGTCAGCGGGACGGGCGCCGGCTCGCCGCCGAGGGCCCAGGGCAGGAGCGTGCGGCGCAAGAGCTCGTCGACCCAGCCCGCCAGGCCGCGCCCGCGCGGGAGCTGGACCGCGGCCTGGCCGAGGTCGGTCTTGCCGACCTTGCGGCTGCCGTGGCGGAGCGCGGCCAGGGCCCAGCCCGTGGCCTCGGCCGCGGCGCGCGCTGTCGCGCTCGAGCCGGGCGGCAGGGGCGCGTTGGGGGCCGTGTCGAGCATCACCGCCGCCAGGTCGTAGTCGTCCTCGGTCGTGGCCGGCAGGCGCGCCAGGGCGTCGCAGGCGTTGCGCAGCCAGCGCAGGCCGGTGGCGCGTACGCAGAGGGCGAAGCGGCCGCCGAGGTCCTCGGGGCTGACCGCCGTGCGCTGCTGCTCCCAGGCCGCGAGCGCGGGCGCCTCCTGCTCGAGGAGCTTGCTGCTGAGCGCCTCGGCGCCCGCGAGCATCTCGCGCGCCCCCGCGCAGAAGGCGGGCTGCGAGGGGGCCAGCGCCTCGACCGCCCGCGCGATCCGCAGGCGGAGGTGCTCGACCAGGACCAGCGCCGCCAGGATCGGGGCGCGGGGGTTCCAGCGCTCGAGGGCCGCGACGCGCCACTTGAGCGCCTCGATCACGCGCTCGGCGAGGCGGTCCGGGAGCTGCAGCTCGAAGGGCAGCGGCGGCGCCTGCTGGCGCGCCCAGGGGCTGCCCAGGCAGGCCGCCAGCGAGAGCTGCTCGGGGGTGATCTCGCCCGCGCGCAGGCGAGCGGTCAGGTAGACCTGTTCGTCCTCGAGCGAGCCCGACTCGCGCCAGGCCCGCTCGAGCGCTCGCAGCCGCTGATCGCTCAGCGGGCGATGTGAGCGATCAGGTCGTACTTCGTGATGATCCCCAGCGTGCCGTCGTGCTGCTCGACGAGGACGGCCGGGTTCTCACGGGTCAGGCGCGAGGCCACGACCTCGAGCGAGGTGTCGCCGCTGACCACGGGGAAGGGCGGGCCCATGATCTCCTTGACGTGGACCGTGCTCAGGTCCTTCTGCTTGGCGAAGGCCTCGACCAGCTGACCCTCGTTGATGCTGCCCACGTGCTCGGGCTTGCTCTCGCCGTTGGTCATGACCGGGATCTGGCTGACGTCGTGGTCCTTGAGCAGGCGCAGGGCCGCGGCCGCCGAGGTCTCGGGGGTCACGGTCAGCACGTCGCGAGGGCCGACCCCCTTGTGGCTGATCAGCTCCGAAGCGGCGAGGTCGTACTCGCTCTCGAGCATGCCGTTCTCGCGCAGCCACTGCTCCGAGTAGACCTTGCTCAGATAGCGCAGGCCGTGGTCGCAGGCCATGGTCACGATGATGTCGTCGGGGCCGAGGTCGTGCTTCTTGGCAAACTGGATCGCGCCCCAGACGGCCGCGCCGGTCGAGCCGCCCGAGAACACGCCCTCGAGGCGAGCCAGCTTGCGGGCCATGGTGAAGCAGGTCTTGTCGTCGATCTGGTAGCACTCGTCGATGATCGATAGGTCCATGGTCGAGGGGTAGAAGTCCTCGCCGATGCCCTCGACCAGGTAGGTCTCGGGCTTGATGTCGACGTCCTTGGTCAGCTTGTCGAAGTACATCGAGCCGATCGGGTCCACGCCCACGATCTTGACCTCGGGGTTCTGCTCCTTCAGGTAGCGTCCGACGCCCGAGAGGCAGCCGCCGGTGCCCATTCCGTTGCAGAAGGCGGTGATCTTGCCGTCCGTGTCGCGCCAGATCTCGGGGCCCGTCGTCAGGTAGTGCGCCTTGGGGTTGCTCTGGTTCTCGTACTGGTTGGAGTGCCAGGAGTTCTCGATCTCCTGGTTGAGGCGCGCCGCGACCGAGTAGTAGGAGCGCGGGTCGTCCTTCTCGACCGCGGTCGGGGTCACGATCACCTCGGCGCCCACGGCCCGCAGGGCGTCGATCTTCTCGCGCGACATCTTGTCGGGCATCACGAAGATGCACTTGTAGCCGCGGCTGACGGCGGCCAGCGCGAGGCCCATGCCGGTGTTGCCGCTGGTGCACTCGATCACGGTCCCGCCCGGCTTGAGCAGGCCCGCCTCCTCGGCGTCCTTGATCAGCTGGAGGCCGATCCGGTCCTTGTAGGAGCCGCCCGGGTTCATGTAGCCCATCTTGACGAGAATCGTCGCCCGCACCCCGTAGAGCTTGGGGATCGCGTTCAGGCGCAAGAGGGGGGTGTTGCCGACCGCGTCGGCGATGGTCTCAGCAATCTTCACGGGGGCCTCCGTGTCGTGGGCGGCGCTCTCTCTCACAGGTCGCTGCACCCGACGGATTAGGCCGGTGAGCATACTCCCTGCTACGCGGCCGTCAAAGCGCTGCTTCCGCGGGAGAGGGCGCCCATGACGCACCGCGCCGGGTTGCCCGGGTCGGCCCTGGGGTGCTAGTTTCCTTCGTCCTCGAGCGAAGGCCCATCCGTGCGCGTTACCCGTCGATCCCGCAAGGACGACCTCTGGGAGGAGGTCGAACGCCTCCGTCGCGCCCGCGACGAGGAGCGGACCCAGCGGGCGCTGCTCGAGGGCGAGGGCGAGCGCCTGCGGGAGGAGAACGAGCGCCTGCAGGAGCGCTCGCGCTTCGTGGAGGAGCTCTCCCGCGAGGCCCGCGCCACCAACGAGAAGCTGGAGATCCTCGCTACGCTCAGCAAGGAGGTCGTGTCCTTCGACCTCGAGGCGGTGCTGGCCGTGTGCCTGCGCCGGATCCCCTTCCTGGCCGGCGCGCAGTGCGCCTCGCTCTACCTCCACGATCCAGACGCGCGGCGGCTGCGCCTGGCCCGCCACACGCACTCGCGCGAGCTGAGCCGCGAGGTCGACCTCGACGAGGCGCCGGACTCGCTGATGGCGGTCGCCCTGCGCGAGCGAGAGCTGCTCTGCATCGACGACCTGGGCCAGTTCCAGGTGGCCGACGGGCGAACCCCGCAGCGCCCCTTCCAGGAGCGCTACCGGACCGCCTCCTGCGTGGTCGCCCCCCTCGTGGCCGGCGGCGAGGTCGAGGGCGTGCTCAACCTGACCGACCGCTTCGAGGACAGCCCCTTCGGCACTCGCGAGCTCTCGGTGATCCGCTACGCCTGCGACCTGCTCGCGGTGTCGCTGCGCAACGCGCGCCTCTTCGAGCAGGTCAAGCGCGCGGCGCGCACCGACCCGCTCACGGGCCTGCTCAACCGCCTGGCCTTGACCGAGACGATCGAGATCGAGGTCAAGCGCGCGCGCCGCTACCGCAACGACCTCGCGATCGTGGCCTGCGTGATCGGCGGGCTGCGCCTCGTCAACGCCAACTACGGCCTGGGCGCGGGCGACCTCTTGATCCAGCAGGTCGGGCGGCTGCTGCGCGCCAACGTCCGCGACGTCGACCTCGTCGGCCGGACCTCGGGCACCGAGTTCGCCCTGATCCTCCCCGAGCAGACCCACGCCGGCGCCCTGGTCGTGGCCCGTCGCCTGGCCGGAGTCCTGGCCAGCGAGCGCATTGACGTGCCCGGTGGACAGGTGGCGGTGGACGCCTGCTTCGGGATCGCCGAGTATCGGGACGAGGGGGGCGGCGGCGAGCTCTATCAGCGCTCGCTGAACGCCGCCTCTCAGGCTCGCGCCGAAGGGATCCAGGTGGGTCCTCTGACGCCCGAATCGGGAACTACCGACACGGTTACCGACAGCCAGCAGCAGGGAGGCTAGCTCCGTGAGCGAATACAAGGTGATCGCCGGCCGCTATCAGATCGATGGCTCCGAAGTCGTGATCACGAACCCCCAAGGCCGCGGGACGCTGCAAGGGATCCTCGATCACTACAGCGGGATCGGCTTCGAGCTCATGGACACCCAGCTCGACACGGTCAAGCACGAGATCATCGTCATGCTGCGCAAGGGCGCGCCCATGGCGGCGGCCGCCGCCGCGCCGGCGATGGCGGCGCCG
>CALDQK010000439.1 GCA_937911525.1 uncultured bacterium | reverse complement strand
GCTGAGCGAGAGCGGGCCGCGGCGGGCGACCTCGGCCAGCTCGCGCTCGAGCGCCGCCTGCGCCGCGGCGAGGGCGGCGCCCGCCTGGCGCTGGTAGCGCAGCTCGGCCCGCTCGCGCTCCTGGGCGATCGAGCGCCAGGCCAGCAGGCCCAGCGCCAGACAGGCCAGGAGCAGGACCCCGGCCAGGAGGAGCGCGCTCTGCGAGCCGCCGCGCTTCACCGGGCGTCGGGCCTCTGGGCCGCGGACGAGATCGCCGAGATCGCGTCCTCCAGCGCGCGCTTCAGGGCCGAGCGGGGGTTCGTGCCCAGCTTGCGGATGAGGAGGGGGAGGGTCTCGGCTCGCCCCAGCTTGCCGAGGGCCTGCGCGGCGGCAACCGCGACGCTGTCCTGCTCGGCGTCGAGCAGCTCAACCAGCTCGCGCAGGGTCGCGTCGGCGATCCCGGTCCGCTGCTGGGCCAGCTCTTCCTCGAGCCGGCGGCGCGCGCCCAGCCTCTCGAGCGCACGCTCAGCGGCCTGACGGACCTTGACGTCGATCTCGGCCAGGCCGCGCTCGACGAGGGGCAAGGCCACTCGCGTGGGCGCCGCGGCGACCACGTTCAAGAGCTCGCGGCGATGCCACGCCTCGAGGTGGCTCCAGGCGGGCACGAACAGGCGCAGGGTCTCGCGCTCGCGCTCGCCGGCCCCGATCTGGACCAGGAACAGGCGGGTGATCGGCCACACCAGCCGGCGCTGGGCCAGGGCGGGCAGGTGACGCTCGAAGGCGGCGACCGGGTCGCGCAGCGCAAAGAACATCGCGGGGTTGGTCAGCCAGGCGCGGAGCCTGGGGCTGAGCCTCGCTTGGGGGAGCGGCGCCGGCGGCGACTCTCGCAGGAGGGCGCCGAAGGAGGCGCTGACCACCTCGGCCGTGTGGCTGGGGCTGAGCTCAGCCTCGCGCTGCCAGAGCTCGACGAGGCGCATGTGGCCTCGCCCCTTGCGGCCGGCGGCCTTGCCGAGGGACTCGGTCAGCGTCTCGAGCAGGGGGAAGCTCGGTTGCTGCGGGCGGTGCTCGCTCAGGGTCGAGAGGGCTTCGCAGAGGAGGTCGAGGGGCAGCTCCTCCCAGTCGTGGGCCAGGTCGCTCGCGAGGGCTTGCTGCTGCAGGCTGCCCGCGCGCAGGGTGTAGAGCAGCCGAGAGCCCCAGGCGCGGCGCTGCTTGGCGTCCAGCCAGCGCAGGTCCTGAGCCTGACGCGCGTCGCACTCCTCAGGGGAGAGTCCGATCCTCACCTCGCCGCGCGAGAGCCGGGGATTGGAGTGCTGGAGGAGGGCCAGGACGCCGGCCGGTCGCGCACGCGCCGGGGCCTGCTCGACCGCGGCGCGCAGGTCGGGGTAGGCCTCGGGCGGCAGCTGCTCGACGATCCGGTTGAGCTGGTCGAGCTCCGGGTCGGGGCTGCGCTGCAACAAGGCTGAGAACGTGGGGACACCCGCGACGTCGGTCAGCAGGGGAATCGTCTGGCCGGCGGGGCCGAGGGCCACCTTCAGGAGGGCCGCTTCGAGCCGTCGCGCCAGCGCGGGCGCGGGACGGGTGAGGCGGAAGCCGAGCGCCCGGCGCACCTCGGCAGGAGTGAGTCGCTCACCGACGAGCTCGAGCAGGCGGATGAAGACCTCCGGTCGCTGCTCCACGAACCGGGCCGCGCTGCTGAGGATCGTGGCCCAGTCCTGGTGGCGCAGGCGCCCGCGCGGCGTCGCGGCGAGCTGCTCTAGCATCCGGGGGGCCGCTGGGCTCGGGGCGAGGTTCCGGACCGCGGCGCTCAGCTGAACCGGGTCACGGTCTTCTCCTCGCAAGCAAGCCTCGAGCGTGAGGAGGCTCGCGCAGCTCTCGCGGAGGCGAAGCAGCGCATTGCGCAAGTCGTCGCTGCGATAGCTCCAGCTCTTGTCGTCTTGTCGCGGCAGTGTGAGGAGGAAGCGCTCGAGCTGCCTCGCCAGCGTGGGTTCGGCCGCGACGGCGGTCGCGATCTCCTCGCTGTCGTGCTCGATCAGCCCGTCGCGATCGCCCCACGCGAGGTCCTTCGCGCTCAGGGCTTGGATCAGGCAGGGCAGCGCTCGCTTCATTGCGGCCTTGCCGTCCTGGACCGATTTCACGAGGGCGTAGACGGCGTCGCGGCGGGCCCTCGGCGGGACGTCGTCGGCCTCGGCCAGCCAGAGCTGCTCCGTGGGACCTTCCCTCAGCAGGAGGTTGTGTGCGCCCTCCGTCCCAGTGACCACCGCGCTGCGCACGGCGGCGATGAGGGACGAGGGCAGCGGCCGGGCGCGGTAGATCGTCGAGCTGGCGTGGAGGGCCGCGATCCGCTCCACCTCGTGCGGGGAGGCGAGGGCGCGCTGAAGCCGCTCGAGGTGGCGCGGCTGGTCGAGCAGCTCGAGCCCCACGGAACGCGCCATTGCGTCGGCGTGCGAGAGCAGGCGCTGGATGGCGCGCTCCTTGGCCGGGCTGTCGTGGAGCCCGCGCAGGAGCTCCGCGCAGCGCTGAGGAGGCAGCAGGTAGCGCTTGCCCTCGGGCCCGAAGGTCCGTCCCTCGATCACGAGCTCGACCAGCGAGGGGATCAAGCGCTCGCCGTAGCGGAGGAGCTGCTGCACGTCGCTGCGCTCCCACTTGGTCTGCAGCCGCTCGAGGAAGAGGTAGGCGCTGGGTGGCAACACGGCCTGCTGGGTGGCGCGGCCGAGCTTCGCGTCGCAGCGGGCGATCGCGGCCTCGGCCTCGCGGGCCAGGGCGCGCAGGCTCGCCGCGCGGGCGCGCTCCAGGGCGCGGCGGTAGAGCACCTGGGCCCGGCTGGGGTCGCGCTCGTGCTGCTCCTCGAAGGCGCCCTCGGCGAAGAGCGCGCGCGCGGCGCCGCGGGCTTCGGCCTTGGTCGGCGCGGGGGGAGCGGCGGGCTGGGCGGAGAGGGGCAGGGCCAGGCCGAGAGCCAGGGCCAGGCCGAGGGGAGCGGGGAAACGCGGTCGGGTCATGAGTCCTCCTTCAAGACGGCCAGAAGGTAGGAATCGAGCCCCTCGAAGGTGTCAGAGCGATATTTCGCACGTGTAAAAGAGTGTATCCGCGCGGGCCGCTCAGGGCCCGGAGGCGCCGAGCTGCGCGGCGGCCAGGTCGCGCAGGGGCTCGCCCAGGGCGCGGTTCCAGATCGTGAAGCCGGCCAGGGTCGGCTTGATCGCCCAGCCGGCGTCGCTCCGCTCCTCGAGCTCGATCTTGGTCCCGAACAGGCGGACCCGCCGCCGCCCGCTCGGAGCGAGCAGGACCGAGTGGCGGTTCTCCGCGCGCCAGCCGCGGGCCTCGAGCCAGGCGCGGATCACCCACCCGTAGGTGATCGGGTCCCAGGGCAAGCCACGCCGCTGGACGCGGCTGAAGGCGAAGTCGCGGATCGCCTCGCCCTCGTCCTCGCTGAGGGGGCGGCGGCGCGGGTCGAGGGACTCGGGCTGCTCGGGCGCCAGGCGGCGAGCCCGGGCAGCGGCCAGCGCGGGGGCGACGTCTCGGGGCTCGACTTCGCGCAGGCAGAGCCAGGGGAGGAGCGCGCGGGTCACGCCGTCCCGGCGACGGGCCTGGCTGAAGCGGCGGTTGCCGACCTGGTAGAGCCGCTGGCTCAGCTCCCCGGGCTCGAGGCTCAGCGGGGGGTCCCCGCGTCCGACCCGGTGCGCGGTCAGGGCCAGCAGGTCCGAGAGCAGGTCGCGGTCCGCCAGCTCGCTCTCGAAGCGGGCGTGGAAGTCCTCGTGCAGGGTCGACTCGAGCTCGCTCAGCCTCCTGGCCGCCTCGGCGTCGCCGTCCAGGGCGGCCAGGGCCAGGTCGAGGGCGGCGGGGATCTCGCTGCGCAGGAAGGGGTCCCAGTGCCAGATTCCGTGCGCGAGGCCGAGGCCGAGCCGCAGCTCGACCTCGAAGTCGAAGTCCGTCAAACGGCCCAGCCCGTCGATCAAGGCCTTGAGGCTGGACTGGCCCGGGCGGCGGACCGCGAGCGCGTCCTCGCCCAGGAGCACGGCGGCGGCGGGCTCGCCGAGGAACGCCGCGGCCTCGACGCTCCCCCAGTCGAGGTCGCCCTGCTGAAGGCGCGCGCGCAGGTAGGCCACGCCCTCGGCGGTCTGACCGCTGCTCTGCCAGGCGCGCAGCTGTGCTCGGACCCGTTCGTCCACGCCCCGATCGTCTCGTCTCTGCAACGAGTTGTGGAGGGGGAAGGTCGCGCTCTTGACAGGGCGGGGTCGCCGGTGGTTTCTTAGAGGCCGTGACGCAGAGCAGCCACCATCACCACCACCATCATCACGGCCGCGGGCCGTGCGTGGTGCATTGGGTGATCTGAGCTAGCGCTCGAGCGAACCAGATCCAACTGCCCCACGCCGGCCCTCGCGGCCGGCGTGCTGCGTTTCGGGGCGGTCCCGAGGCGCTGGCGCGCGGTGGACCGCGGTGACCGGGTGAGGCCCACAGAGGCCCCCATGAACGTCCCAGCTCCTGCTCTCGAGACCGAGCTCCCCGCCCCGCCGGCCCTGGCGGAGGTCGCGCTCCGCCTGGCCCTGCCCAAGGGCCGGATCGCGGCCGGCGTGACCTCGCTCCTGGCCGACGCCGGGATCCGGATCACCGCGGGCGCCCGCAGCTACCGGCCGAGCGTGTCCCTCTCGGGCGTCGAGGCCAAGGTGCTCAAGCCCCAAAACGTGGTCCAAATGCTGGCCGCTGGCTCGCGCGACCTGGGCTTCGCCGGCGCCGACTGGGTGGCCGAGCTGGGCGCCGACCTCGTCGAGCTGCTCGACACGGGCATGGACCCGGTCCGCCTGGTCCTGGCCGCTCCCCGCGAGCTGCTCGAGGCGGGCCGCCTCCCGTCGGGCACCCTGCGGGTGGCCTCCGAATACGAGCGGATCACGCGGGAGGCCTTCGAGCGGCGCGGCGAGACCTACGTGTTCGTGCGCTCCAACGGCGCGACCGAGGTCTTCCCGCCCGAGGACGCGGACTGCATCGTGGACAACACGGCCACCGGATCGACCCTGCGCGCCAACGGGCTCGAGATCGTGGACGTGCTCATGGAGAGCTCGACCCGGCTCTACGCGAGCAAGGCGGCCTGGGCCGACCCGGCCAAGCGGCGCGTGCTCGAGGACTGGGTCACGGTGCTCGAGGCCGTCCTCGCGGCGCGGCGACGGGTGGTGCTCGAGGTCAACGTCGCGGCGGCCGACCTCGACGCGGTGGTGGCCCTCCTGCCCTGCATGCGCCGCCCCACCGTGGCGCCCCTGTTCGGAGAGGAGGGCTACGCCGTCAAGGCCGCCGTCCCGCGCGACGAGGTCCCGCGCTTGATCCCGCGCCTGCGCGCGGCGGGCGGGACCGACGTGCTCGTGGCCTCGATCCAGCAGATCGTGGTCTGAGGAGCGGCGCCGTGAACTCGCCCGCGACGACCCTCGCCGCTCGCCCTCGCCCCGTGGCGAGCGTCGCCGAGCAGACGCCCTACGCGCCGCCGCCCCGCGACCCCGCGATCCTCGACCTGGCCGGGAACGAGGGGCCGCCGGTCGTGGCCCCCGAGTGGGCCCAGCTCCCCCTCGACGTGCTGCGGCGCTACCCGCGCCCCGCCGAGCTCGAGGCCCAGCTCGCCGCGCGCTGGGGTCTCCCCGCCGCGGGCTGCTGGGTGGGGGCTGGCGCCGACGAGGCCCTCGATCGCCTCTGCCGCTCCTACCTCGCCCCGGGGCGCGAGCTGCTGGTGGCGACGCCGACCTTCGCCATGCTGCCCCGCTACGCGCAGCTCTGCGGGGCCGAGGTGGTCGAGGTCCCCTGGCCGGAGGGGCCCCTGCCGCGCGCCGAGCTCGCCGCGCGGATCAGCGAGCGGACGGGGATCGTGGCGGTGGTCTCGCCCAACAACCCGACCGGCGCGGTCGCGAGCGCGTCCGACCTGCGGGCCCTGGCCGCGGCGGCCCCCGGGGCCGTGATCCTCCTCG
>CALDQK010000438.1 GCA_937911525.1 uncultured bacterium | reverse complement strand
GCGCGTCCCCTCCAGCCAGCTCGGCGAGGTCACCCAGCGACTCGCCAAGGCCGAGGGGCTCGAGGGGAGCGAGCTCGCTCGAGGCGACGCGTATCAAGCGGTGATCGAGGCCTTGCTCCGCGCGGAGCCGCGCGCTCCGACCTCGGTCACGCCGGTCAAGACCATGGTCTCGATCAAGAACTCCATGCCCGGGGTGACCCACCTCCAGGCCCTGACGGGGCTCGGGAAGGGGCGCTTCGCCGCGCTGGGCCGAGAGGGCAACGCCGCGATTCAGCTGGTGGTGTTTCGCGTGGTCGGCGAGGAGCTCCAGCTCGAAGGCATGACTCGGGTCAAGCCCGGCACGGTGGCCCTCGCCTGTGGGGGGCTGGTCGAGGACTCCCAGGACGTGGTGCTCTACCTGGGCGAGGACGGCGGCAAGGTGCGTCGCTTCCGCCTCTCTGCGGGGACCCCCAAGCTGAAGGCGATCGGAGGCGCGGTCAGCCTCGGCTCACGCGATCCCCTCTACGACCTCGAGGTTGGCCCGCTGGGGGTGGTCCACGCCTTGGCAGGGAGCAGCGTGCGGCGCCTCTCCCCCGCTTGGGTCCGCTTGCCCGAGATCGAGCTCGGGAGCGAGCTGGGGCGCGATCCCCTGATGCGCCGGTTGGCGGTCAGCCTCAGCGGCACGATCCTGGTCAGCACGCTGGAGGGCCCTAGCTTCCGCTGGAACGCCGAGGCCAACTCGACGCCGAACGGAACGACCAGCCCCTTCAGCTTCCGCCTGGTTCGTTACGTCCCGGGCGTCGGGACTGGACCGGTTCGCACGACGGGGCGGAATCCCTCGGCCCTCTGCGCATGGGGAGACTCTATCTACGCCAGCGACTACGGGCACTCCCGGCCCCTCACGACCGGAGTCAACAAGCTGGTGGCCAAGCCCGAGATCTACCGCGTCGGGCTACGCGGGCCCGACTTCCTCACCAGCCAAGTCGAAGCCCGTCAGGGCCCACACCTCGCCCTCGAGCTCGCGATCAGCGGATCCGAAATGGTCGCGCTGGGGACCCCCGCGATTCCCCGGGGAGAAGCGTTTCGAGAGGGGCGCAACTTCCTCTTCGTCTACACGCTCAACTAGGCAGAGCCTGGAGCCTGAGCCTGGCGGCGAGCTACATCAGGTCTTCGGAGGCCAGCTGCTCCTCGCTGGCCTTGGGGTCGAGGCGCGCCAGCCCCTCTCGCGCGAGCTCCTGGCTGCCCGAGTAGCGCTTGCTCAGGTCGAAGCGCACGTAGTGCGCCTTGCCGTGCTGGCTGTCGATGATCAGGTGACGCTCGTTGGGCAGGCGCCAGCCCTTGTTGGTCGGCGTGTGCCCGCAAATGAACACGTTCGACTCGAGCTGCTCGGAGAAGGCGTCCGCCGTCTCGCGCGCGTAGTCGCGCCCGTTGACCATCGCGTTGACGGGGCGCAGCTTGCGCAGCGGCAGCTTGGCCGCCTCGCCGGTCAGGTAGTCGCGGCTGAGGCTGGGCACGTAGGCCATCTTGGGCGTCGAGTGGGCCATGAACACGCCGTTGGGCGCCAGGATCGCGGCGGGCATCTTGCCGACGAAGGTCCGGTACTCGGTCAGGACCTCCTCGTAGCGGCCCTTGTACATGTAGGCCATGCCGCGGAAGAGGTAGCGGTTGAGGTACTTGCCGCCCTTGACCAGCTCGCGGTCGAGGTGGACCGCGAGGTCATGGTTGCCGAGCAGGTAGTAGACCTGACCGGGGAAGCGCTGCTGGAGGCGGATCGCCTCCATCACGGCCACGAAGCTCAGGTCGCGGTTGTCGGCGGTGATCAGGCGCGAGTGGACGATCTCCTGGATCACCATGATCCGCTCGGGATGGTGCTCGAGGTCGACCAGCTCGGCGAAGCGCTTGAGGTTGTCCACGTTGCCGTGGAGGTCCCCCGTCAGCCACACCTCGCCCTCGCTGGGGAGGATCACGGCGCGCCCTTGGATCCGCTCGTCCTTGTCGCGCAGCTCGCGCGCCGAGCGGATCAGCTCGATCGCGGTGTCGGCCTCCGACGCCTCGAGCCGGGTCGCGCTGGCCTGCCGAGCCAGGCGGCGGATCTGCTCGAGGGGCTCGCCGCCGTCGTAGCGGACCTTGCTGGCTGCCTCGAGGGCCGCCGTGGCGTGGTCTCCGCCGTGGGCGAGGTTGTAGCTGCGCGCGATCTCGAGCGCCTTGTCGAAGCGGGCCCGCTTGATCAGCTCCAGGAAGAGGCCCGTCGCAGCCTCGGTGACCCGCTCGTCGGCGAGCTTGAAGTCCTTGGCGCACTTGAGCGCAGCGTCGGGCCGGCCGGCCTCCATCTCGGCGTGGAAGGCCTTCAGGCCAAGCTCAGCGGCTTGGGTCTTCCCCATGCGCATTTGGCGCACGATCCGCTTTGCCTTCTTGTATTCCTTCACCAGCTAACACTCTAGCAGCGCGGGTCCTGATCCCCACGCCGAGGTCGGGACCAGCGCTAGCCTCTATAGTGGGCGCCCTTCCAACCCACAGGAGCCCGCTCATGAGCGAGACCATTCAGTTCCTCAACGACTCCGCCTCCGGCCACCTCGACTCCGCCGGCGACGGCGCCCCCGGCGTCGTGGTCCTCCAGGAGTGGTGGGGTCTCGTCCCCCACATCAAGGACATCTGCGCCCGCTTCGCCAAGGAGGGCTACACCGCGCTGGCCCCTGACCTCTACCACGGCAAGTCGACCGTCGAGGCCGAGGAGGCCCAGCACCTGATGGAGGGCCTCGACTGGGAGCGGGCCGTGGCCGAGATCACCGGCGCCGTGGCCGCCCTCCGCGAGCGCGGCTGCCCCAAGGTCGGCGTGGTCGGCTTCTGCATGGGCGGGGCCCTGAGCGTGCTCGGCGCGCGCCACGCCGGCGCCGACGCGGCCGTCGCCTTCTACGGCTTCCCCCCCGACAAGAGCGCCGTCGACGGGGACGCCGCCCCGACCCAGATCTTCTTCGGCAGCGAGGAGGGCTTCTTCTCGGTCCCCGACGCCCAGGCCTGGTGCGAGGAGCAGGCGGCCAAGGGCAAGGACAGCGCGGTCACCGTCTACGAAGGCGCCGGCCACGCCTTCTTCAACGACACCCGCCCCGAGGCCTACCACGAGGCCTCGGCCAAGGACGCCTGGGAGAAGACCAAGGCCCACTTCTCGAAACACCTGAAGGGCTAGTACAGACGCTGGCCCGGCTGCGCGAACGCAGCCGGGCCGAACGTCTCACCTCCCGCGGGACCTCCCCACGGGACGTTTCCTATCCCTTCACGCAGACCACTTGGCGCAGCGTGTGCACGATCTCGACGAGGTCGCGCTGGGCCTCCATCACGGCGTCGATCGACTTGTAGGCCATGGGCGTCTCGTCGATCACGCCGGCGTCCTTGCGGCACTCGATCCCGGCGGTGGCCTGCGCGTGGTCCTCGACGCTGAAGCGAGCCTTGGCCGCCGTGCGGCTCATGACTCGACCAGCGCCGTGGCTGCACGAGCAGAAGCTCTCGGGGTCACCCTTGCCGCGGACGATGTAGCTCTTGGCCCCCATCGACCCCGGGATGATCCCCAGCTCGCCCTGGCCGGCGCGCACGGCGCCCTTGCGGGTCACCCACACGTCCTCGCCGAAGTGCTGCTCACGCGCCACGTAGTTGTGGTGGCAGTTCACCGCGGCCGCCTCGGTCGTGAAGGCCGGGATCCCCGGCGTGCTGCGGGCCGCCTTCAAGACGGCGCGCATCATGACCTCACGGTTGAGCGCGGCGTAGCGCTGAGCCCAGTGCAGGGCCTCGACGTAGTCGTCGAAGTGCTGCGTCCCCTCGGGGAAGTAGGCCAGGTCCTGGTCGGGCAGGTTCACGAACCAGGTGCGCATGTCCTCGCGCGCCTGCTCGATGAAGCGCCGCCCGATGCGGTTGCCCACTCCGCGGGACCCGCTGTGCAGCATGAACCAGACCCGCTCGTCCTCGTCCAGGCAGACCTCGATGAAGTGGTTACCCGAGCCGAGCGTGCCCAGCTGGGTCGCGGGGCTCTTGCCGAAGCCGATCTTGGGCCGCTTGGCCGCGATCGCCTCGAACTCGCCCTCGATGCCCTGCCAGGCCTCGATCACGTCGGCGGGCGGGGTACCCCACGAGCCGCGGTCGCGACGCCCGCGCCCGCTCGTGAACCCGTGCGGGACGGCGGCCTCGATCCCGAGGCGCAGCTCACGCAGGCTCTCGGGCAGGTCCGAGCTGGTCAGCGAGGTGCGGACGGCCATCATGCCGCAGCCAATGTCGACGCCGACGGCGGCGGGGATGATCGCCTGCTTGGTCGGGATCACGCTCCCGACCGTGGCCCCCTTGCCGAGGTGCACGTCGGGCATCAACGCGATCCACTTGTGGATGAAGGGCAGCTCGGCGGCGCGCAGGACCTGAGCCTTCGCGGCGTCCTCGACCGGGACGCCGCGCGTCCAGGCCTTGACCAGGCCGCGCTCGCCGGCCTGGAACACGTCGTAGCTGCGCTCAACGATCGTCTTGGTCATGGTCCACTCTCCTTTGCTGCTGGGCGGGTGATCGGCTGGGCTACCTGGCGTCCTGTCCTGAACGAAGCGCTCGAGTCCCTCGAGCCCTCCCCGGGTGCTTCCCCCGGGGGTCTCCAAGCCCGTTCGCCGGGCCAATCACGCGTCCCTCCTCGTTTGCCGCCTGCCCATTGCAGAGCGCGTGCCGCGAGGCGCCCGGTTGGGAGCGCAGGGCTTACGCAGCGCGGGCTGGCAGCTTCTTATCCGATTAGCTAAGTTCGTATCCAGGTGACTAAGCCGCGCGTAGTGCTGGGATTCCTGGGGACGCGCCTCGACGCGGGTCAGAGCCGCAAGCGCTGGCGGCGCTGGCGGCCCACGATCGACCTCTGCATGCAGCCCAAGTGGCCCGTCGCGCGCCTGGAGCTGCTCTACGAGAAGCCCTACGCGGCCCTGGCTCAGCAGGTGATCGAGGACCTGGCCGAGGTCTCGCCCGAGACCGAGGTCCGGCTGCACGAGCTCGCGCTGGCCGACCCTTGGGACTTCGAGGAGGTCTACGGGGCGCTCTTCGACTTCGCGCGCAGCTACCGCTTCCGGCCGGGGCGCGAGGACTACCTCGTGCACATGACCACCGGCACCCACGTCGCGCAGATCTGCTGGTTCCTGCTCTGCGAGTCGCGCCACCTGCCGGCGCGCCTGCTCCAGACCGCGCCGCCCAAGCCGCGCGGGAGCGGGGAGCCCGGCTCGGTCACCGAGATCGACCTCGACCTCAGCCGCTACGAGCAGATCGCGGCCCGCTTCGCCGCCGAGCGGCGCGAGGGCCTGTCCTTCCTCAAGGCGGGGATCGAGACGCGCAACCAGACCTTCAACCGCCTGATCGCCGAGCTGGAGGCGGTGGCGGGCGCCGGGCGCGACCCGATCCTGCTGACCGGCCCGACCGGCGCCGGCAAGTCCCGCCTGGCCCGCCGGGTGTTCCAGCTCAAGCAGCGCCGCGGCCTGGTCGAGGGAGAGCTGGTCGAGGTCAACTGCGCGACCCTGCGCGGCGACGCGGCCATCTCCACGCTCTTCGGGCACGTCAAGGGCGCCTTCACCGGCGCGACCCGCGACCGCCCGGGGCTCCTCCGCCAGGCCCACCGCGGCGTGCTCTTCCTGGACGAGATCGGCGAGCTCGGCCTCGACGAGCAGGCGATGCTCCTGCGCGCCCTCGAGGAGGGGCTCTTCCTCCCCCTGGGCGCCGACCGCGAGGTCGAGAGCCGCTTCCAGCTCCTGGCGGGGACCAACCGCGACCTGCTCCGCTGCGTCGGCGAGGGCAGCTTCCGCGAGGACCTCCTGGCCCGGATCGACCTGTGGTCCTTCCGCCTCCCGGCCCTGCGCGAGCGCCCCGAGGACCTCGAGCCCAACCTGGACTACGAGCTGAGCGAGGTCTCGGGCGAGCGCGGCGCGCTGGTCCGCTTCACCC
>CALDQK010000437.1 GCA_937911525.1 uncultured bacterium | reverse complement strand
GCCGCGGCGGCGCTCGGCGGCGCGGCGGCGGGCCAGCTCGACCTCGGGGTCGCCCTCCAGGCTCGAGAGCGCGCGGCGGACCTCGGCCGCGGCCTTGGGGTCGCTGGCCAGGGCGCGCACCTGCTGGCCCTTCCAGGGCGGGGTGACCGGCTTGGGCTGGGTGCGGATCACCTGGGGCTCGATCGAGGGCGCCTCGGGCTGCTCGAGCTCCTCGCCCTCGGGGCGCTGCCAGCTGACCTCGCGGGCGCCCGCGATCCCCTCCTCTTCGCTCGCGGCGCAGCCGAGGAGCGAGGCCAGCGCCCCCGCGAGGAGGGCGCCGCCGAGGAGAGATCCACTGCTCCGACCGCGAGCCATGCGTGGTTTTTACCGCATCCGGGCTTAACTCCAGGCTGAATTCGGTCGAAGGAGCCAATGGGGAGCGGCGCGAGCCGCCTCCGGGGAGGACCCGTGCTGCCCTTCGTCAAGCTGACCGCCGCCGGCAACGACTTCATTCTCGTCGACGCCCGGGACCCGCTCCCGGCCTCGCCCGCCGAGCTCGCGCGCCGGCTCTGCCCGCGCCAGGTCGCCCTCGGCGCCGACGGGCTGCTCGTGATCGACGAGGGGCCCGAGGTCAGCCACTACGAGCCCGACGGCTCGCGGACCTTCTGCCTGAACGGGGTCCGCGCCGCCGCCGCCTGGTGGGTCGCGTCCGGCCAGAGCGAGCGCGGTCGCGAGCTGAGCATGCTCTGCGAGGAGGAGCTCTGCGAGGTCCACGTCGACTGCAGCCAGCTCGAGTTCGAGGTCTCGGTCGGGGTGCCGCGGCCCCTCGACCTCGAGGTGCGCTCGGTGACCCTCCCCCAGGGGGTCATGGTCCACGGGGTGTTCGTGGACGTGGGCAACCCCCAGTTCGTGGTCGTCCTCGAGACCAGCGAGCAGCTCGACGACCCGCACCTGATGCAGCGCGGGCGCGCGATCCGCTGGGCGACGGCCTTCCCCGAGGGGACCAACGTGGCCTTCGTCGCGCCCCAGGGGGGCAACGAGTGGCGCGTGCGCAGCTACGAGCGCGGGGTCGAGGGCGAGACCCTCTCCTGCGGGACCGGTGTGCTCGCCGCGGCCTGCGCCCTGGTCGAGACGCCCTCGCTGGTCCTGGTCGGCGGCCAGGGCGGGTCGCGCGATCCGCTCACGCTCCGCTTCGAGGTCGAGAGCGGCGAGACCCAGCGGGTGTGCTTCCCCGAGGGCCCCGAGTCGCCCCAGCTCTGGGCCACGGGCCCCGTGCGGATCCTGGCCCGCGGCGAGCTCTGGAGCTGCGAAAACCGCTAGATCAGTCCTTCTCGCCCTCGTCCTTGCCCTTCGACTTGAAGAGCGCCTGCAGCTCGCGGTGGCGGGTGAGGGTCATGGGGCTGGCCGGGAGCGTGTTGCCCAGCTTGTCGGCCAGCTCGCGCGCCGCCTTGTGCTGACCCGCGTACCAGAGCAGCTCGGCCAGGAGGTAGCGGTCCTCGGGGACGTTGACCTTCTCCTCCAGCAGGCTGCGCACACCCTTGTCCGCGTTGCCGATCGCCGTGCTGTGGATCAGCGTCATGATCGCCCGGCGCCGCACCGCGGGCGCCACGGCGCCGCCCTGGGCCAGCTGGTCGAGGAGCTTCAGGCCCTCGGTCGCGTCTCGCTTCGCGATCGCGAGCGCCCGCATCAGGCGCACCTGGTCGAGGGTGGGGTCCTGAGCCAGCAGCTCGTCCGCCTGCGCCCGCGCCTCGTCCAGCCGGTCCACCCGGACCAAGGCTTCGAGGTGCAGCTCGCGGCCCTCCAGCATCAGCGGGCGCCCCTTGGCGATCGCCTCGGTCGCGGCCAGCGCGTTGGCGGGGTTCCCCAGGCGGATCCAGGCCCGCGCCGTGAGGACGCCCAGCCACACCGGGATCGTGACCTGCTTCTCGTCCTCCTTTCCGACCTGGCCGACCTCGGACATCATCTTGATGATCGCTCCCCAGTCGCCGAGGCGGCGGTGGAGGTTGCCCAGCAGCGGCCTCAAGCCGGGCTCGCGCTGGGTCAGCTCGGTGAGCTTCTGGCGGGCCTGCAGCAGGGCGCCGGTCTGGCGCAGCTTGGGCAGCTCCGCCAGCTCCTGGCGCACCTGCGGGTCCTTGACCTGGAGGGACTCCCAGGGGGTCTCCCACTTGGGCACGGCCTTGCCGGCGGGGACGACGTGGGCTTGCAGCACGAAGTCGATCGGGTGGGGGATCGCCTCGGTCGCCTCCGCGACCAGGACCCAGATCCCCTGCCGGCTGGGGACCTTCCCGCTGGGGCTCAGCACGAGCTGCTCGCGCTCGGAGTAGCTCGTCGCCGCGTAGTCGTGCTGCTCGCGCTTCGGGCAGCGGTCGAAGCGCAGGAAGAGGTCCACGTCGCTCGTGGCGCCCTTGCAAGTGATCACCACCTGCCCCTTGGCTTGCACGTCCGTGATCGGGACCTGCACCATGGCGCGACCCAAGGTGCCGACGCGCACGCGAGAGGCGCCGCCAGGCGCGACGGTCCCGACGAAGGTCGCGTAGCTTCCGCCGGCGGTCTTGCGGCCCACGGGGACCCAGTGCGAGAGCAGGTCTTCGACCGTGTCCGCGAGGTCGGGCCGCTCCTGCTTGGCGTAGTTCTGCAGGGCAGCCGAGGCGCGGTTGAGCCCGTCCAGGCGGCCGGCCCGCGCCATGGCCACCACGTGGATCACGCGCGGGAGGAAGGCCTTGGGGTCGAGCTCGAGCAGGACCTTGGCGTTGGTCAGCGCCGGCTTGAGCGCGCCCGCCTGCGCGGCGAGGAGCGAGCGGTGCGCCGCGTAGGCGCGCTCGTAGTGGGGCACCCAGCGCGATTGCTCGAAGGCGGTCAGGCGCTCGAGGGCCTTGCGCGTCGGCGAGAGCTCGTCCCGAAACACGGAGCCGCGCGCGACGCGCACGGCGACGATCAGCTGCTCGAGCTCGAGCTCGGGCGAGGGAGGGGGCCCGAGCTGCTCGAGCTCGCCCCACAGGCCCTCATGGACCTCGGCGCGGTCGGGCGCGCGGATCGCGGCGCGGGAGCGGGAGAGCAAGGAGCCGAGCTGCGCGGCGTAGCGCTCGGCGGGGTGCTCGGCCTGCGTCGGCTGGCCGAGCTCCTCAAAGCAGCGGTCCCACTTCTCGCGCTCGCCGCTGACGAGCGTGTAGACGTGCACGAGGGCCAGGGTGGCGCGGACGCGGTAGTCCGGCAGCTCGCGCAGGGCCTCCAGCGCGGCGCGCGCCTCGTCCTTGCGACCGACGCCGCGGGCGAAGAGCGCGCGCCGGTAGCGCAGCTC
>CALDQK010000436.1 GCA_937911525.1 uncultured bacterium | reverse complement strand
CCGCGCCGACCAGGCGGTGGTCCTGCTTGTCCACGTAGAAGGTCGAGGCGGGGAAGCGCCCGTCGACCCGCCCCTGCGCGTCGAGCATCTTGACGACGACGACCCGCACGGCGCGCCCGCGGAAGCGGTCCTCGCGCTCGACCTCATAGCGCCAGCGCACGGGCGCCGACCAGGTGTCGCCCTCGCCCGCCTGCATTTCGCGGTAGTAGGTGTCGACCTCCCAGGTCTCGCCGACCTCGAAGGCGTAGCGAACCGGCGTCGGCTGGGCAGGCTCCTCGGTACGCAGCAGCTCGGCGCCGCGCTCCTTGCCCGTCAGGCCCAGGGCCTGGAAGTCGACCCGCCCGCCCGAGGTCAGGGGCAGCTTCTCGCCCCGCTTGCGCTTGGACTGCACCGCGCTCGGCCGAGGCGCCTGGGCGCCCTGCTGCCGAGCGCCCTTGGCCGGGCCCGCCTCGCCCTGCGCGACCGGCTGCAGCTCGGGCGCGTCGAGCTGAACGCCCTCGCGAGCGCCGGGCGCCTCGGCGCCGCTGCCCTGCCGGGCGACTTCGGGTGCGCCGACCTCTCCAGCCAGCAACCACCAGCACCCGAGCGCGAGCAGGGAGACGACCAGCAAGGCTGCCAGACGGGCAGCGCTCCGGCGGGGTGCGTGCATGGGGACCTCGTGTTCCTGAGCGTCGTTCGCGCGTCTGAGAGGGTGTTTCCGCTCAGACACGGGCCCGACCCCGACGAGCGGAGAGAGGGCGCCGACGGGGAACACAACTGCAGGCGACGTGCCATCGCCGCCCCATCTCGCTAAGTCTCGACGGCGCCTGAACGGGCCTGCCGCAGCGCGTCAACTCCCTGCTTTTCAGGAGCTTTCGACGACCGTGACATTGCGTGTACTTTCGGAAAACGGAAAGGCCTTTGACCTTGCCGTGACAGTCCAAAGGGGCGTCGAAAACTGGGAAGGGGACGAGAAAGCGAAAGGATCAAGGTCCGCCCAGGACGCCTCCTCGCCTAGCCCGTGCGGAACACCCGCCCCGTGGTGCTGAGGTAACGCTGGCCCTGCAGCGCGCAGTAGGTCAGCTCCGCCGGCTGGATCCAGGGCGTCTCGGCGAAGCAGACCGGCAGCACCGAGCGCCCGACCACCTCGGACAGGGCCCTGGGCAGCTGGTCCAGGTGCAGCGGCCGGTTGGGCACACAGCGCCGCCCGTAGGGCGAGGCGATCCCGGCCAGCTCGGGGTGCACGTAGCCGTAGCAGCCGTAGGAGGGATAGCAGAGCGCGGGCGTTTGCCGTGAGCGCGGCGGCCAGTAGTCCGGCTCGCCGAGGTCGAGCACCTCGGCCACGCACACGCCGTGGAACCCCCGGTACAGCCCGACGCAGCCACGGCAGCGCCCTTCGCTGTGCAGCACTCTCAGCTCGGAGCCGGAGCCGATGATCGCCACCAGCCCGTCGAGGGCCGGCTCGAGGTAGGTGGCGTCGCCCGGGTCCTCGACGAAGGCCAGCCGGAGGTCGTGGTCGTAGGGGTCGCCGCTCGGCCAGTGAGCCTGACCCCCCTCGGGCAGGAACCCGGTCAGGTCGTAGCGATACCCACCAGGCACCACTCGCGCCGCGTCGAAGTTGCTGATGATCGCGGCCTCGGCGCCGAGCGCCTCCAGCGGCCGCGCGCCCAGCCGGTCGTCGTGGAACCAGCCCACGAAGCCCTCGCGGTCGACCGCCAACCAGCCGTCGCTGCGATCGTCGTAGAGCTGCCGATGGACCTCACGCACCGCCACGACCTCAGCCTCTCACGTCGGCCACCGAGGAATCCACCAGGCGGGGACCCCACTCGCGAGGGCGGGTGCCGAGCGACTCGGCCTCGACCCAGCGCCAGTAGCTGTGCGGAGAGACGAAGTTCGAGAAGTGATCCGCGGGGGCGAGGGGACCTTTCATCTGTCCACGCTCGACGGTGTCCGCGATCCCACTGACCGCCGTGCAGAAGTCGTAGTTCGTCTTCCCGTCCTGACACTTCAGACCGCCCGGGGTCAGTCGGGATTCGCGCAAGAGGGAGTCGAGCTCCCGCCGCGGATCGCGCGCGACCGGAAGCTCGGGCAGCGCCAAGGCCTTGCCGCTGGGGTCTCTGAACACGAGCCCTTCGCGGGTCAACTCGACGCTGAACTCGGCCTGGTGCAAGAAGCGGTGGTGGCGCCTGCAGATCAGGGCCAGGTTGCCGAGCTTGGTCTCCCCTCCCTGAAGCCAGGGCTTCAGGTGGTGCGCCTCCAGGAAGGCCCGCGCCCCGCAGCCGGGGAACTGACACGCCTCGCCGTCGCGGAGCCCCAGCGCGCGGCGCAGGCGCGGCGGCACCACGCGGTGCCTGCGTCCGACGTCGAGGACCTCGCCCCTGGCGTCGGTCAGCACCGGCTGGACCACCGCGTCGCAGGTCCACTGCTGCACGAGCGCAGGGCTCAACTGGCAGCGGTGCGCCATGGTCCCCGTCAGCGTGTCGACCGACACGGTCAAGAGCACTTCGCCTGGC
>CALDQK010000435.1 GCA_937911525.1 uncultured bacterium | reverse complement strand
CCCCCGAGGTCGAGCTCGACCCGCCGCTCGACGAGCTCGAGGACGAGCCCCCAGACGACCCGCTCGTCTCCTTGACGTGCTTGGCCGCGTCCTTGGTCCGCTCGACCTTGGCGTCGAGGGAGGGCTTCTTGTAGTCGGTGCAGTAGAAGCCCGAGCCCTTGAAGATCAGGGCCGAGCCGGCGCCGATCAGGCGCTTGAGCTCGTCCTTCTCGCACTCGGGGCACTTGGTGAGCGGATCGGAGCTCATGGACTGGAAGTGCTCGAAGCGGTGACCGCAGGCCTTGCAGGCGTAGTCGTAAGTGGGCACGACACGTCTCCTTGCTGATCGGGGAGCCGAGAGTCTACCGGAGGAGGCTCCAATCGGCTCCTCTGGCTGCAGCCCCCCTCCTGGGTCCAGGAACGCGCGCGAAGGGCTGGACGCGAAGCGTCCTGCTCCGCAAGATTGGAGCATGGTCGCCCCACCCCTCCCGGCGGGCACCCGCGTCGCGGGTCGCTATCGCTTGCTCGAGCAGCTCGGGCGAGGCGCCGCCGCGGACGTGTATCGGGCCCTCGACGAGAAGCGCGATCGCGAGCGGGCGCTCAAGCTGCTCGATCCGAGCGAGGAGGACGTGCGGGCCACCTCCTTTCGGCACCGCTTCGCGGTCCGGGTGCGCGAGGTGGGTCGGGATCGCGAGCTGGGCCGCTACTACGTGGTCATGGACCTCGTCCGCGGCCGCTCCCTCGAGCAGCTGGTCCGCGGCGCCGTCCTCAGCCCGGAGCGCGTGGTGCGCCTGGCCAGCCAGCTCGCCGAGGCCCTCGACGCGGCTCACGCCCAGGGGCTCGTCCACGCGGACTTGACCCCGGGCAAGGTCCTGGTGCGGAACCCGGGGGCCCCCGACGAGGAGCTGGCGGTGCTCGGCTTCCCGCTGGGGGTGCCCCTCGGCAGCGCGGTCCGGCCGCAAATGGACCGCTTCGCGCGTCAGGCCGAGGCCCTGCGCCAGAAGGTCGCGCGCCGCGACCGGCGCCTGGTGACCACCACCCGGATCCGCCCCCGTCCGCCGCGGCACACCCTCCAGCGCAGCCAGGGCTTGGCCTACGCCAGCCCCGAGGTGATCTGCGGGCGCCCCTTCGACGGGGCGGCCGATATCTACAGCGCGGGGGCGGTGATCTACTACGCCCTGGCCCGGACCCCGCCCTTCCAGCTCGAGCTCGACCACTCCGACCCCGAGCAGCAGCTCCGCCTCGCGATCGAGGGGCGCGAGCC
The DNA here is from genome assembly GCA_937911525.1 of uncultured bacterium. Taxonomy (GTDB): domain Bacteria; phylum Planctomycetota; class J058; order J058; family J058; genus NORP233. The sequence goes on along the minus strand of CALDQK010000435.1, from coordinate 18,956 downwards.
CAAGCGTCTGGAGGCTCTCGTCCCGCGCATGCCGCCCGACCTCGCCGAGCTCGTGGCCCGCTGCCTGGCCAAGAGCCCGCACGACCGCCCCCAGAGCGCCCGCGAGCTGCGGCGCGAGCTGCGCCACAGCCTCGACCGCGCGCCGGTCTCGCTGGCGCTGCCGGGGACGCCGGCCGCCGAGCTCCCGCCGCCGCCCCCCGCGGACCCGGCCGAGAAGATCCGCGTCCGCCTCTCGCCGGGCAGCAAGCTCGTGATCCGCAAGGACGATCTGCCGGCGCGGCCGACCCTCCGCCAGCGCCTCGAGAACCCGCCGCCGCCCCCGCCCCTGCTGCCCTCGCTGCTGCTCTTCTGCTCGGTGCTCTTGCTCTGCCTGGGCTGCAACTCGCTGTTGACGCACGTTTGGCGGAGTCAGCTCCACGGAGAGACCGTGTTCCTCCCGCTCGCGGAGGAGCGCGCCCCGCCGGCCTGGATCGGCTCGACCACCTCCAGCTTCCCGCGCGACCTGCCCGCGGGGGTCACGTGGGGCAACGAGATCGACACCTTCGTGCTCATGAAGGACGGCTCGGAGCTGGTGTGGATCCCGCCCACGATCGCCACGATCCACAGCAAGACCGTCCACGTGCCGGGCTTCTTCATGGGCCGCTACGAGGTGACCTGGGGGCAGCTGCGCCGCTTCTGCAACGAGCAGGAGGAGCGCAAGCTCCCTCCCCTGCGCAGCGCGGGGGAGGCGCCCCCGCAGGCGGTCTACGCCGACTTCCCCGCCGCGGACGTGTCCTACGTCGACGCGGCGGCCTACGCCGCCTGGGCCGGCGCCGCGCTCCCGAGCGAGGAGGAGTGGCTGGTCGCGATCAAGGGCAACAACCCGCAAGGGGGGCCCGGCCACGCCTACCCCTGGGGCGGGGAGGCGCCCGGCGCGGAGCACGGCAACTACACCCCCGGGGTCCCCTACACCTGGCGGGTGGGCAGCAAGCTCGAGAACCGCTCCGAGCACGGCGTCTACGACGGCTGGCGCAACGCCGCCGAGTGGCTGCGGGGCGGGGTCTACCTCATGACCTGCCAGGGCAAGCAGCGGGCCATGTGGAGCCCCCCCGAGCCCGCGCCGACTCCGACCCCGCCGCCGAGTCCTGCGTCCCCCGAGGGGGAGGAAAATGCGAGCGAGGGCGAGGGCGAGGAGTCCCCGCCTTCGCCCCCGGAGGTGCCGGTCGATCCGCTGGCCGACCTGCCCCGAGGCTTCCGCCTCGTGGTGCGCGTCGACTAGCTCGAGGAGAGGCCCAGGGCCGCCACGACCGCCGAGGTCTGGCTCCAGCCCTTGGCCTCGCTGGCGGGCCGGTAGATCACGAACTCCTCGCTCTTGCCGCAGGGCTGGGCCGGCTCGGCCTCGATCTGGCGCGCGTCGAAGTCGCTCGTCATGACCCAGAAGCTCTGCGTCTCCTCGCCGTTGCTGAGGTCGATCCGGAGCCCGCGCGGGCCCGAGATCCGGGTCCAGCCGGGGGGCGCCTCGATCTGCTGGTGGACCTGGACCAGCTTCCAGGGCACGCGCACGTGCTCCTCCAGGCGGCCGCGCCACGTGTCGACCGGCGCCAGGATCCCCTCGGGGGGCTTCTCGGTGGCCTCGCCGGTGCGGCGGACCGAGAGCTGGCGCGGCTCGCGCTCGGGCGGGGGATCTCCCCCGCAGCCCACCAGGGACAGGACCAGGGACTGGGAGAAGGCCATCAAAGCCAGCTTCTTCATGGGTTTGCCTCCGAATCGAACGCTTGACGCCCGCGGCGCCTCGTTTACCGTGCCCGCCCTGATGCGGCGGACCCCTCATATGTCCCTATCGAACGTGGCCCGGCTGGACCTTTGGTCCTTCCAAATCTTCTTCCTGGCGTTGGTCGGGGCCTGCTCTGGCTGCGCGAGCGGCACCACCGCCTTGTGGCGGGCCGGCGCATCGCGGGTCGGCTACGAGGCGACGCCCCTCTCCGCGCCCAAGGCCTCGAGCATGGTCGAGGTCCGGCTCAAGCCCGAGTTCGGCGCCTTCGAAGAGACGCGCAGCCAGCGCTACTTCGCCTGCGCGACGACGACGGTGCTGCGCAAGGCCTTCTTGCTCGAGCCCGAGGGCCTGAGCGCGGGCGAGCCCGAGCGAGGCTACGAGGTCCTGGCCCACGTCACGACCGAGGAGTTCCCCCGCGACGAGGAGCAGAGCAAGATCGAAGGGACGGGCTTCTCGACGACCTTCGGCTTCGGGACCGACCCCTTCGACCTGTGGGAGGTCCGCCTCGACCCCGCCTGGCGCGGCGAGGCCCTGGCCCGCCTGCGCTACCTGGCCGGCCAGCTGGGGGCCGACGCCGTGATCGGGGTGTTCGCCACGGGCGAGTGCGAGCACCACATGTGGGAGGGCGGCGCGATCAGCTTCGACCCCCGCTCGACGAGCTCGCCGGTCCATGCCTCGGGCAAGCTCCTCGGGATGCAGCTGCGCGACGTGCGCCTGCACGGGATCGCGGTCCGCTATGAGTAGGGCCGCGCTGCTGGCGCTCTGCGCCCTGGCCCTGGCGGGCTGTCAGACCTGCGACGCCTCGGCGACCTTCGTCGCGGCCGAGCAGGGCGAGCTGCGCTTCGTCCACGAGGTCGGCGAGCTGGGCGACCCCGCGATCCCGCCGCCCAACAGCTACGGGCTGAAGCGGATCAGCGAGGGCTACGCGCTCTTGACCCCCCACCTGCAGAGCAGCGACCCCTTCGCGCGCCTGCACGCCTTCGAGGCCCTGCGCCGCTTGATCCAGCGCAGCAAGCCGCTCTTCCGCGACAGTCACCGCGAGCTGCTCGACCCGGTCCTGAGGGGCGAGGACCCCGAGCTGCGCTGGCGCGCGGCCTGGCTGCTGGGACGGCTCGAGCTGAGTCGCCCTGCCTTGCACGCCCTGACCAAGGACGAGGACCCCCGCGTGGCCGAGCGGGCCGTGTGGGCCCTGGGGCGGGCCAAGGACGGCGAGGCGGTCGAGGTCCTGCTGGCCGCCCTCGAGCGCGAAGAGACGCGGGAGCCCGCGATCAAGGCGCTCCAGCGCACCACGGGCAAGCGCCGGATCGAGACCGTCGAGGGCTGGCGGAGCTGGGCCAAGGAGCAGCCTCAGGAGCTCGAAAAGCCGCCCCGCTGAGTCACTGGATCGGGCATCCGCGCTGCGGTAAGGTGCAGCCAAGGCAGAGGACTCGATGAAGGATTGTTTCGGGCACGGCATGCAGTGGTGGGTTCCCGTCAAGACGGGGGTGACCAACCCAGAGAAGCAGCGCGAGTGCTACAGCTGCGAGGACTTCGACATGTGCGCCAAGGCGCACCAGGTGCACAGCCACCGTCACCTCGCAGAGATCATCCTGCACCAGGTCCATAAGGGCACCAAGAAGCGCAAGTAGTCCGGCTCTAGCCCGCTCCTGCGCGCGTTCCCTCCCCCACCTCGCGAGCTCTCCGCATTCGACGCGGTCCCCTGGGCCGTGGGTCTCTCCTCGACGCGTCCCCGCGGGGGAGGCCCTCGAGCCGACCTCCGCAAGTCGGTCACCCTCTCCGATCTGCGCCAGACTTCCCGAGCGAGTGAAGGGCGCTCAGCGCGCGGGCACCGCCAGGAGCGGCGCGTGCCCGCCGCGGAGGATCTTCTCGGTCGCGCTGCCCTGCAGACGCTCCCAGAGTCCTTGGGGTCCCTGCGTGGTCATGACGACCAGGTCCGGCCGCCAGCGCTCGACCTCCGCCAGGATCGCCGCTTCGGGCGCCGGGCCCGCGGGCAGGACGAGCCACTCGCGGGTCAGCCGCCCCGCCCGCCCCGCCCTGATTCGCGGCTGGCGACCCTCGACGCCCTCGACGTGGAGCAAGCGCAGGTCGGCGTCGGGCAGCTCGACGGCTTCGACGAGCTCCTCGAGGAGCTCGAGCGCGCGCTGGGCGCCCGGCGGATCGCACACCGGGGCCAGGACCCGCTCGATCACGAGCGCCCCGCTCGCGGGGTCGACGAAGCCGCTCTCGGGCGGGAGCGCGAGCACCGGCACGGCCACGGCCCGCAGCAGCTCCTCGCACACGCTGCCCTGCAGCCAGCGCGCCACGCCTTCGCGGCCGTGGGTCGCGACCACGACCAGGTCGACCTCGTGCGCGGAGATCTGCCGGAGCAGGCCGCTGAGGGGGTCGGTCTCCTGGAGCTCGGCCTTGTGGACCTCGAGCTGCGCGGCCCCCTCGATCCCCCAGGCGCGCAGGGTCTCGCGCACGTGCGGGTAGCTCGACCAGTCGGGCCGCCCGCGCCGGGTCGGCTCGACGTGCACCAGGCGCAGGGAGCCCCGCAGCGCCGTGGCCAGGCGCAGCGCGTGCGCGAAGGCCCGCTCGTCCCCCTCACCCAGCTCGATCGCGCAGAGGATCTCGCGCACGGCTACTCCTCTCCGGCCCGCGCCTGGCAGTCGAGCCAGGCGTCTTCGACCCCATAGCGCTGCGCCCACTCGCCGACCCGCTCGAAGTCGAGCAGCTCCGGGGAGACCTCGAGGATGCTCCGCACGTCGCGCAGGTGCTTGTCCTGCTTGCTAATGCTGAAGAAGCGCAGCTTCATGGCGACGACGTAGGTCGGAGGCGCGACTCGATAGGTCTGGCCACGGGAGTCGTGCTCGACGGCCTCGGCCATGCCGTAGGCGATCAGGGGGTCCTCCCCAGCCGGGTAGACGTCCGCCTTGAGGCCGCTCGCGAGGTCGATCACGTTGAACTGCCCGCTGCTGCCTCGAGCGAGCTCGTCGCGGATGACCTCGAGCGGTGGCAGGTAGAACTCGCGCGGAGGAAAGGCGCTCACGAAACGCTCGGCGTCAGGCGGAGTCGCTTGGATCACGACGTCTATGTCCAGGGTGCTGCGGGGCTCGCCGTAGACCATGGCTGCCAGTGACCCCCCTACGAAGAGCGGCAGCCCCAGCGCTTCGAAGCGCTGATAGAGCCGTCCGAACTCCTCGCGGAAGACCGTCATTCGAGTCGAGTCGAGGGGGTCCTGAGGACTTCTCGCAGGCGGAGCTCGCGCAGCTCTGCGGCGCTGGCCTCAGGGTGCTGTCGGCGGAGCCGGTCCTCACGAGCCTCGAAGCAAAACGCGGAGAGCTCGATACCGCGCTGGAGGCGCTCTGCAGGCGTCCAACTGCGGAAGATCTCCAGCTGCACTCGGCGAGCTTCGTTCACGCAACGATCCTAGCGACTCAACGCCGGGCGAACACAGAGTGGGCAGACTGACCGTGCCCTGCCCGACGGCGTCCCCGCCCCGCCCTACGACTTGCGAGCGACAGCGAGCACAGAGGGAGCTATCTCACACACCTCAGAGCGAAACGCGCTCGGTTCGACTTCGTCGCTACGCGTAGATCCGGGCCCCCTCGCCCAGCGAAGCCGCCCTCGCTCCCCGAGAGACCCTCGGGCAGCCAACCAACCCCGGCGACGAAGGCGAAACGCAAGCGGCTTCGCGGGCCCAAAGACGGGGGTCTGGGGGGCGCAGCCCCCCAGGAATCCAGCCCCCTCAAAAAGTACGGTGCTTCGCCTTGCCGTCGGCGCCGATCTCGACCTCGCCGCGGGCGGCGCGGTCCTTGAGGCGCTCCTGGTAGACGTCCCACGAGCCGTAGCACTCGTACACGTTCGCGTTGCCCTCGAAGGCGAGGATGTGCGTCGCGACGCGGTCGAGGAAGTAGCGGTCGTGGGTGATCACGATCGCGCAGCCCGGGAAGGTCTGGAGCGCTTCTTCGAGCACGCGCAGGGTGATCAGGTCGAGGTCGTTGGTCGGCTCGTCCAGGATGATGAAGTTGCTCGGCCGGCGGAGGAACTTGGCCAGCTGGACGCGGTTGCGCTCGCCGCCCGAGAGCTTGCCGACCTTGGTCTGCTGGATCGAGCCCGAGAAGAGGAAGCGCGCCAGGTAGTGGCGGATCGAGAGCTTCTTGTCGCCGTAGGCGAGGAACTCGGCGCCCTCGCTGACCTCCTCGTAGACCGTGTTGTCGGCGTTGAGGGTGTCGCGGGTCTGATCGACGTAGCAGATGTTGGTCGTCTTGCCGTGGACGATCTCGCCCGAGTCGGGCTCCTCCTTGCCCATGATCATCCTGATCAGGGTCGTCTTGCCCAGGCCGTTGGCGCCCGTGATCCCCACGATCGCGCCGGGGGGCATCTCGAAGCTGAAGTCCTTGAGCAGGACCTTGTCGCCGTAGGACTTGCTGATGTTGTTGATCTCGAGCACCTGGCTGCCGAGGCGCGGGCCGAAGGGCAGGCGGAGCTCCAGCTCGAGCGGACGCTCGATCTGCTCGGCTTCGTCCTGCAGCTTGCTGAAGGCCGTGATCCGGGCCTTCGACTTCTTGCGCCGGGCGGCGGGGTTGGTGCGGATCCAGGCCAGCTCACGCTTGAGCGCCTTGATCAGGTTCGCGTCGCTGCGGTCCTGGATCTGCTTCTGCTTGCTCTTGGCCTCGAGGAAGTCCGAGTAGTTGCCCGTGTAGCTCTTGATCACCCCGTGGTCGACCTCGAGCATTCGCGTCGCCACGTTGTCGAGGAAGTAGCGGTCGTGGGTGACGAGCACGTAGGTGCCGTCGTACTTGGCCAGGTAGCTCTCCAGCCAGAGCACCGACTCGGCGTCGAGGTGGTTGGTCGGCTCGTCGAGGATCAGCAGGTCGGGGTGCTTGAGCAGCGACTGGCAGATCGAGACGCGCCGCTTCTCGCCGCCCGAGCACACCTTGGCCGGCCGGTCGCGCGGGGGCAGGTTGAGCGCGTCCCAGGCCTGGTCGATCTTGTTCATGACCTCGGCCTCGTCGTTGACCCCCTTGGACTCGAGCGCCGACTCGACCTCGCCTTGCTCCTTCAGCAGCTGCTCGAGCTTCTCGCCCTCGGCGTACTCTGGCTCGGCGTAGAGCTCGTAGATCTCGTCGCGGCGCTTGAGCAGGTCGAGGGTCTCCTTGACCGCGAGCATCACGTTCTCCTCGACCGTCAGCTCGAGGTCGAGGTCGGGCTCCTGGGGCACGTAGCCGACGGTCAGGCCCTTGGCCGGAATGATGCTCCCCTCGTACTCGGTGTCCGAGCCGGCCAGGATCCGCATCATCGTCGACTTGCCCGCGCCGTTGACGCCGACCACGCCGACCCGGTCGCCCGGGTAGAGGCTGAAGGTCGCGCCCTTGAGGATCTCGCGGTCGCCGAAGCGGCGGCGGAGGTCCTTGACGGAGTAAATGGGCTGTCCAGCGCTAAGGCCCTGCATGGCAACGCTCCGGCGATCTAGGGGAGGGAAGGCGCGAACCATAACCCAGCCGAGCGCAGCTCCAAGTCGCGGTCGTCAGCTGCGAGACGCCCGGATCTTCGGGAGGAGTGGCCGAGGCGTCGCGCAGGAGCGTCGAGGCTCACGCAGGCTCGTCCGAGCGCATTTCATGTCGCCGCAGGCGACGAGGCCCGCGCAGCGGGCCGCCAAAGAACGACACTCGTTGTCGCAGCGGGGCTTAGCCGGGGTGACGCATGCGATTGACGCAAAAGGACTTACGAGGTATGCTGCATGGCGTCATCCACCGAACATCCTGGAGAACTCCCCTTGCAGCGCCGCGCACGTCTCATCGAGCGAATCCGTCAACACCCAGGCCGCGGCGGCTGCGGGATCGTGGCCTTGGCCGAGCTGCGGGCGGGTCCCTCGCACGGGGTGATCGCCGACGCCTTGCGGGCGATCTCCTGCATGGAGCACCGCGGCGGCTGCCTCTCGGGGACGGGTGACGGCGCCGGACTCCTGCTCCGACCCGAGCGCGCCTTCTTCGAGCGCTTCCTCGCGCCGGGCAAGCGCCTGGACGAGGGGGAGACCCTGGCGGTGGGCTGCGTCTACTTCCCGCCGGCCGAGCGCAACATGCGCGACCTGCAGCGCGAGATCGACCGCGAGCTGCGCCGCGAGGGGCTCGCGCCGCTCGGCTGGCGCGAGGTCCCCACCGAGCCCGAGGCGCTCGGCGAGCGGGCCCGCGCGGACGTGCCGCGGATTTGCCAGGTGTTCGTCGGCCGCGGCCACCGCCCGGAGCAGGCCTTCGAGCAGGCGCTGGTGCGCGCCCGCCGCCGCGTCGAGGACGAGCTGCGCGGCCAGGTGGGGATCCCCTCGCTCTCGGCCCGGACCACCGTCTACAAGGCGCTCGCGACCGGCGAGCAGCTGGCGCGCTTCTACCCCGACCTGCGCGACCCCGAGCTGACCAGCCGCCTGGCGCTCGGCCACCGGCGCTACTCGACCAACACCTTCTCCAACTGGCACCTCGTCCAGCCCTTCCGGGTCCTGGCCCACAACGGCGAGATCAACACGATCCGCGCCAACAGCCGCGCCGTGCGCGACGTGGAGCGGGCGCTGGGGGTCTCGCGCGTGCTGATGCCCAACGGGAGCGACAGCGCCCAGCTCGACCGGACCGCCGAGCTGCTGGCCAGCAAGCTGGCCAAGGGCGGCCTGCCCGAGGCCCTGCGGCGCATGATCCCGCCCGTGTGGCGGAGCGAGGACGTGCCCCTGCGCCAGCGGCGCTTCTACGAGGCCGACCAGCGCCTGCTCGGGACCCTCGGCTCCTGGGACGGTCCGGCCGCGGTCGTGGCCAGCGACGGCAGCCGCGTGGTCGGCATGCTCGACCGAATGGGCCTGCGCCCCCTGCGCTGGGTCGAGCTCCAGAGCGGACGCGTGATCGTGGCGTCGGAGGTCGGGCCGGTGCCCTTCGCCGGCGAGGAGGTCGTGCGCTCGGGTCAGCTCGAGCCCGGCGGCATGATCGTGGCGGACCTCGAGGCGGGGGAGCTGGTCCCGCCCGAGCAGGCGACCGACTGGGTGCTCGAGCGCGCCGACCCGCAGCTGGCCTTCGGCTCGCTCGCGACCACCGAGCTGGTCCCGCTCCCGCGGCGCGAGCCGGCCGAGATCTCCAAGCGCGCCCTGAGCGCCTTCGGCTGGAACCGCGAGCGGCTGGCCAACTTCAAGAAGATGGTCAAGGGCGCGAAGGAGGTCGTGCACTCCATGGGCAACGACCGGCCGCTGGGGGTGTTCAACGAGGACAACCCGCGCCTGTTCAGCTTCCTGAACCAGATCGTGGCGGTGGTCACCAACCCGCCGATCGATCCGCTGCGCGAGGGCGAGGCCATGGACCTCACCGCCTACCTCGGCTGCTCGCCCGCCCTCGACCCCAGCGGCGGCTACGCGGTCAGCCCGCAGTTCGCCCTCCCGCACCCGGTCCTGCGCAACGAAGAGCTGGCCGCCCTGCGCCGCTCGCCCGCGCCGGGCATGCGGGTCCGCGTGCTCGACGCGACCTTCGAGGACACCGGCGACCCCAAGCAGCTGGTCAAGCGCTTCCATGAGCTCGCCGACGAGGCGCTGGCCTTCCGCGTCCTCGACGACGCCTCGGTCCTGATCATCAGCGACCGCCGCGCCGACGAGCCCGGGCGCCTGCCCCTGCCGACCCTGCTGGTCGTCGGCGGCCTGCACCCCCTGCTGGCCGCGGCCGGCGAGCGGCGCAACGTCAGCCTCGTGGTCGAGTCGGGCGAGATCTACGAGGGCCACGACGTGGCGGTCCTGCTCGCCTACGGCGCCACGGCGGTGAACCCCTACGCGACCTTCGCCCTCGCCAGCGAGATCCGGAACATGGAGCCGGAGCGAGCGGTCGAGAACGTGACCGAAGCGCTGCTGGCGACGCTCAAGCGGATCATGTCGAAGATGGGGATCACGACCCTGGCCGGCTACCGCGGGTCGGCCCTGTTCGAGGCGGTCGCCCTCTCGCCCGACGTCGTCGACTACTTCCTGGGCGGGACCGACTCGGTCCTGGGCGGGGTCGAGCTCGAGGACATCTACCGCGACATCGTGGCCCGGGCCGAGCACAGTGAAGAGCTGGCCCGGACCCAGGAGATCCGCGTCTACCGCAAGGAGGTCACCCACCAGCTCCAACTCGTGGCCCGCAACGGAGACGCAGACTACGCGCGGCTCGAGGAGCTGCTCCCCGAGACCCCGCCGGTCTACCTGCGCGACCTGCTCCGCTTCCCCACCCGCCAGCCCGAGGCGGCCCCGGCGCCGGTCTCGGCCGAGGAGGTCGTGCGGACGACCTTCCGCGGCGCGGCCATGTCCCACGGCGCGCTGCACGCCACGGCCCACCGCGCGATCGCGGCGGCCTTCAACCACTTCGGCGCGCGCTCGAACTCGGGCGAGGGCGGCGAGGACCCGCGCCGCAACCCCGGCGGCGAGTGGGAGGCCGACCGCAACCGGATCCGCCAGGTCGCGAGCGGGCGCTTCGGCGTCGACGCCGCCTACCTCGCGGGCGCCGACGAGCTCGAGATCAAGATCGGCCAGGGCGCCAAGCCCGGCGAGGGGGGCTTCCTCCCTGGGCACAAGGTCAACGCCGAGATCGCGCGGATCCGCAAGACGCAGGAGGGCGTCCCGCTGATCTCGCCCCCGCCGCACCACGACATCTACTCGATCGAGGACCTGGCCCAGCTGATCCGCAACCTGCGCCAGGTGAACCCCCAGGCCACGATCGGGGTCAAGGTCCCCAGCGTGACCAACCTCGGCACGATCGCGGTCGGCGTGGCCAAGGCCGGCGCCGACGTGATCACGGTCAGCGGCTGCATGGGCGGCACCGGCGCGGCCTACTCGGGCTCGATCTTTCACGCCGGCCTGCCCCTCGAGCGCGGCCTGGCGGAGGCGCACCAATACCTGCTCCAGAACGGCCTGCGGGAGCGCGTCCGGATCGTGGCCGACGGCGGGATCAAGTACGGCGAGGACGTCGCCAAGACCCTGGCCCTGGGCGCCGACGCGGTCGGCTTCGGGACCGCGCTCCTGATCGCCGAGAACTGCGTGTTCTGCCGCGGCTGCAACCACGGCAACTGTCCGGTCGGGATCACGACCCAGGACCCGGGCAAGCAGCAGCAGCGCTTCATGCTCAAGCACAACAAGGAGCTGAAGCAGATCGCGGTCGACGAGCGTTACCTCGAGGCCAAGCAGGGGCTGATCCGCTACCTGGAGGCCGTCGCCGAGCACCTCCGCCGGATCCTGGGTGAGCTCGGCCTGAGTCACCCCCGCGAGCTGGTCGGGCGCGTGGACCTGCTCGAGCAGATCCGCACCGGCAAGGCGCGCTGGGATCGCCTCGACCTGGCCGAGCTGCTGATCGACGTGCGCGAGGACCCCAGCCAGCCTGCGGCGGGGCCAGCCGAGGAGCCGGTCCGCGGCGAGGTCTCGCGGCTCAACGCCGAGCTCCTGCGCGCGGCGCGCGAGCAGCTCGCGGCTGCCCCCGATCAGCCGGCGCGGGTCGAGCTCTCGCTCGTCGCCGGCGAGAGCGAGGCCGTCGGCGCGACGCTCGCGGGCGCGATCGCGCGCGGCGAGGTCGAGGGCCGGGTCGAGGTCAGCGCGCGCGGCTTCGCCGGGCAGGGCTTCGCCTTCGCGGCGACGCGCGGCATGTCGCTCCGCCTGGAGGGCTACGCCAACGACGCCGTGGGCGAGGTGATCAGCGAAGGCGCCGAGGTCGTGGTCGTGCCGCCCAGCGGCGTGAGCGTCCACCAGCACCTGGTCGGCAACGCGACCGCCTACGGCGCCACGGGCGGCGAGCTCTTCGTCGCGGGGCGCGCCGGCCAGCGCTGCGGGGTGCGCAACTCGGGCGCGGTGATCGTGGTCGAGGGAGTGGGGGAGTACGCCTTCGAATACATGACCGGCGGCGTGGGCGTGGTCCTGGGTGAGACCGGCGGTCAGCTCGGCTCGGGCCTGACCGGCGGTGAGGTCGTCGTCTACGACCCCGAGCGCGAGCTCGAACGCCGCCTGCACGGCGACGCCCTGCTGGTCGAGGGCGAGGCCGGCCCCAGCGAGGAGCGTTGGCAGTCCCTGCGCGGTCTGCTCGAGCGCTATCTGGAGGTCACGAGCAGCCCCAAGGCGGGAGAGCTGCTTAGCGATTGGGAGAGCCACCGCGCCCACTTCCGGTGGGTGTGCCCGGGTCTCGGAGGCGTGCTGCCGCCGGTCAGCCCCCTCGATCGCTATGGGGCGCGAAGGTCCCTCCCGCTGGCGAGATAGCCACGCTATCCGTGGCGATTTGCCCGATAGCGAACAATCCTTCCGATCCGCGTGCCACGTTAACGTGCAGGACGGTTAACGCCCTGCACCACGAAGCGGGGCGCGGTGCCCCAAAAGGGGCGTCGCTGCAGGCCGCTCGCCCGTGAGGACTCGACTTCGGTTGTGGCGCGCTTCCTGCTCTCTGCCAGGACGTGCTCAAGACCGTCCTGCTCGTCTCCGCTTGTCCCCACGTTCGGCAGGTCTACGGCGACCTGCTCCAGAAGCGGGGATATCCCGTCACCACCTGCGAAACGGTGGCGAGGGGGCTCAAAGCCGCGCGGCGAAGCCTCTTCGATCTGGCGGTCGTGGACCTCGGCCTGGGAGATCCCAGCGTCGCGGCCTGCCGGGAGCTGAGCGCCGCGCCCCAGAGCCTGAAGGTCGTGCTCCTGGTCGGCAATCAGAAGGAGCCCTTGATCCGAGCCGCACTCTCAGCGGGCGCCGTCGCCACGGTCGACAAGACCTGCGCGCTCGCCAAGCTGCCCGCGATCCTGCGCACCCTCTCCGCTTCGCCGCGCCCGACCTTCGCGGGCTACACGCTCGAGCGCCGGCTCGGCTCCGGCGGACTCGGTGAGGTGTTCGCCGCCCGCTGCCCCGAGGGACGGCTCGTGTCGCTCAAGGTGCTCCACGCCCAGGTCTCGCAGGATCCCGACCACGCGGCGCGCTACGAGCGCGAGGTCCGGCTGCTGCGGGGCCTTCAGCTGCCCCACCTCGCGCGGCTGACGGACGCGGGCTCTAGCGAGGGGCGCCTCTATCTCGTGACCGAGTTCGTGCAGGGCAAGAGCTTGGACCAGATCCTGCAGGGGGGCGCTCGCCCCAGCCTCAAGGCGGCCCTCGAGGTCGGTCGTCAGACCTGCCGCGCGATCAAGTGCCTGGCGGATCGCGGCATGGTGCACCGGGACATCAAGCCCTCCAACGTTCTGATCGACGGGCGCTTTCGGGTGACCCTCGTCGACTACGACCTCCTCCTGCACCAGGAAGAGGCGCCGCTGACGCAGCACGGCGTGGTCGTCGGTACGCCCAACTACATGGCCCCCGAGGTCGTCGTGGGCGACGACCGCGGCGCCCCGCACAGCGACCTGTTCTCGCTCGGCGTGACCCTCTACGAGTGCGTGACCCGTCGTCGCCCCTACCGCGGGGCTTCGCTCTTCAGCATCCTCGACCAGATCGCCAGCCGCCGCGAGCCCTACCGGATCGACGAGCTGCGCCCGGACCTGCCGGCGGGCTTCGGCCTCCTGATCGAGCACCTGACCCACCCCGATCCGGCTCGCCGGCTGTCCGATCCCGCCGAGGCCGAGGAGGCCTTCGCGACCCTGCTGGCGGAGATCGACGAGCCGACCCGGCGCATGGTCCTGGCCCCCACGGGCTGAGCCCGACTCACCCGCCGAGCTGACGGTCGTGCAGCCAGCTCAAGCCGAGCTGGCTGGACAGGGCCCCGAGCAGGCACAGGAACATGTCCCACTGCGCGTCCCACACGTCGCCCTGGGTGCCGAGGAAGTCCTGGCCGGTCTGGCCCTTCTCGGCGAAGCCGAGCGCGACCCACCACTCGATCAGCTCGTAGAAGGCGGCCACCGCGAGGCACACGCAGGTCACGAGGAAGAAGAGCATCTTCCCGCGGACCAGCCCCGTGTTGCGCAGCAGGATCTCCCGCGCGACCAGCGCTGGGACGAAGCCTTGCATGAAGTGGCCGAGGCGATCGTAGTGGTTGCGCTCGAAGCCGAAGGCCTGCTTGGCCCACTCGCCGAGGGGCACCTCGGCGTAGGTGTAGGCCGCGCCCAGGGTCAGCACCAGGGCGTGCAGGAAGATCAGCCGGTAGAGCAGGGGCGTGAGCGGGAAGCGGCGGCGGGTCGGGATCATGACCGCGAGCGCGATCAGGACCGGGCCGGCCTCCATCAGCCACACCGTGTAGCCGCCGAGGGGACCCACGAGGGACCAGGCGGCGAAGGCGCCCCACAGCGCGAGCAGCGCGTAGAGCTCCCGATCGGAGATCGGCGTGGGGGTCTCGTCGTTCACCCCTCGATCGTCGCCGCCGCGCGCGCTGCGTCCAGGGAACTCCCGCTGAGGAAGGGACATTGCGCAGCTAAGTGGCGGAATCTCCCCGTCGTGCCCGTGCTCCGCGCCCGTCTAACCATCCCACACGACTCGGGCCACACGCTCGTGAGGCGAGGGCGTCCAGACGTGGCGCTGAAGAAGGAAAGCAGGAATGAAGGAAGGACAGGAAGGCTGCGGGCGCCGGGCAGGCGAGAGCAGTCACTCGAGAAGCGCTGGCGCGCTTTGCTCCTCGAGGCCGAGATCGCAGATCTTGGTGATTTCCTCTCCTTCCTCACTTCTTGCTTTCCCCTGTAAAGCGCCACGTCAAGCCGCCTCCGACCATCCTCCCGGCACGAAGCGGCATGCCGCCCGGTCTGGAGCGCCGCTACTCCGCGCGGCGGCGCCCGAGCAGGCGGCGCTTGACCCGGCGCAGGGGGTCGAGGGGCGAGGGCAGGAGCGCCTTGAGGGCCTCCTTGGCCAGCCCGCTGGTGGCCAGGAGCGACTGGGCCAGGGCGGTCGAGAGCTCGTTGGTGCTCAAGGCGTCGGTCTGGATCGCGACCTGCTGACCGGTCTGGAGGTCCTCGATCGCGCCGCGGGCGACGGTCTTCGTGCCGTCGCTGCGGACCTCGACGACCATCCGCGCCACGACGGGCATCTCCTCAGGGCGCTCGAGGGGCAGCTCGGGCTGGGCCTCGTCGTCGGCGCGCGCTTGGGGCAGCTCGGGGTTCACGCCAGGGATCATACGGCCGCGCAGCCGAGAACTTGCGAGACTTCCCAGGTGGAGTCCAAGCCCTGGCAACCTGGCGAGCGGGTCGGCAACTACGTCCTCGGCGAGCGCCTCGGCAGCGGGGGCATGGGCGCCGTGTTCCGTGCTCGCCACGTCGAGACGGGGGCCGAGCGGGCGCTCAAGACGCTGACCTTCGCTGACCCCGCCCTCCTGCTCCGCTTCCAGCGCGAGGCGCGCGCGCTCGCCGCGGCCGAGCACCCGCAGGTGGTCCGGATCCACGCCCTCGACCAGCACCAGGGGCGCCCCTACCTGGTGACCGAGCTGCTGGAGGGCGGCGACCTCGAGGAGCGCCTGCGCGCGGGGCCCCTCGAGCCCCGCGCCGCGGCCAGCCTTGTTCAGCAGCTCGCTGAGGGCTTGGCCCTGGCGCACGGGCGGGGCGTGCTCCACCGCGACCTCAAGCCCGCCAACGTCCTCTTCGACCAGGAGGGCCGCCCCAAGCTGGCCGACTTCGGCCTGGCCCGCGTCCAGGGCGCAGACTCGCTGACCGCGACCGGCGAGCTGCTCGGGACTCCGGCCTACATGTCTCCCGAGCAAGCGCGCGGCGCGCGCGAGGCGATCGACGCCCGCAGCGACGTCTACGGCCTGGGGGCGATCCTCTACGCCTGCTTGCAGGGGCGGCCTCCCTTCCAGGGGCCGACGGTGTTGGCCCTGCTCAGCGCGGTCCTCGAGGAGGACCCAGCCCCCCTCGCCTGCGACCCAGCCTTGGCGCGGATCTGCTCGGCGGCGCTCGCCAAGGACCCCGCGGCGCGCCCGGCCAGCGCGAGCGAGCTGGCGCGGGAGCTCGCGGGTTGGCTCGAGGGCGAGCGCCCCGCGCCGGGCCGCAGCGGGCTGCTGGCCGCGCTGGTCCTCTTCGCAGGCTGCGCCCTCGCGCTGGCCGCAGGCTCGCTGCGCGCGCTCCCCCGCGACCTCGCGCCCAGCCCGAGCGCCGAGCCCAGCTCCTCTCCCGCGCCCTCGGCCTCGCCTGAGGTTGCTCCCCCGCCGACCGCGAGCGGCGGCCTGACCCTGAGCGCGCTCGCGCAGCCGACCGAGCCCTACCTCGTCCTGAAGCACAGCGAGCGCTCCGACAAGCTGGCCGGCGCCCTGGGGGACGCGGGCGCCTACCCCTTCCGAGGCCCGGACGAGGGGGTGCACATGCTGAGCTGGGGCTGGGGCGGGACGCGCCTCCTCCTCTGGCGAGGAACCCAGGCGAGCTCGCTGAACGTCCCCAGGCGCAAGCCCGCCGGCTGCGTCGTCGGCGGGGACAGCCTCTGGGTCCGCTACGCCAACAGCGGCACCCTGACCCGCCTGAGCCTGGCCGACCTCACCAGCAAGGAGTCCTACGAGGGGCGCGGCTGGGTGACCTGCTTGGCGACCCGCGGCCAGGTCCTCTACGTCGGGCGGCAGGAGTCCAGCCAGGGCGTCGACCTGCACTGGGTCGAGCGCTTCGGAGGAGGGGAGGAGGTCAGCGGCGTGCCGGCCTGGCAGTGCCCGAGCAGGATCGAGGAGCTGGCCGCCAGCCAGGAGCTGGTCGCGGCCCTCTGCGCGGACGGCGTGTTCACTTGGCCCGGCCCGGCCTCGCGCGTGCTGGACGGCCTCTCACGTGGCGAGGTGACCCTGGGCATGGGGGCTGTCGGCAAGCAGCTCGCCCTGCGGGGTCGGGAGCTGCTCGTAGGGGACCACGTGGGCGGGCTCCACCTCTGGGACCTCTCCTCCAAGGGGCCCCCTCCGACTCCCTGGGCCGATCCCCACGGCTCCGGGCTGGTGCGGGGGGTCTACCTGGGCGAGCGTTGGCTCGTCGCGATCCAGGGCGTCACGCTCTGCGTGTGGGAGCGCAGCGAGCAGCCGCCTCGCCTCTTGGCCAGGCGCCAGCGCGACGGGATCACCCGGGCCGCCTTCGCCCCCGAAGGAGCCTTCGTGGCCCTGACCCGCAGCGACGGCACGATCGAGCTCTGGGACCTGCCTCGCCTGAGCGGCTCCGCGACCCTGCCGCGGATCCCCGCTCTCGCCCCGCGCGAGCTGCTCGAGCTCGAGCGCTCCGCCCAGAGCGAGCTGCGCAGGGAGGAGCGGCAGCGGCTCGAGGACTTGTTCGAGGTCGCTCAGGAGCCAGACACCCAGCTGGAGGCGATCCGGAAGCTGCGCAAGACCACCACGGGGCAGCTGGAGCTCGCCGGGATCGCGCGCGTCGCCCGCGGCGGCTCCGGTCGGGCCATGCGCCAGCTGGGCGCGCTCCTGGGCAATCACCCCGACCTGCACCCGAGCGAGTCTCCGCGCAGCCCCGAGGAGCTGCGCGCCGCGTGCTATCACCAGGCGCTGGTCGAAGGGGACGAGGCCAGCCGGGCGCACCTCTACCGCTTCTACCGGGAGCGCGCGCTGGCCCACGCCGCCGGCGCCCTGCTGCGCTTGCTGCGTGGTGAGGCCTTCGCGACCTTGGACCCGAGCGTCCCCACGACGCTGCAGGGAGCCAAGAACCTGCTGCGCCGGATCTACCGCGGCAAGCCCTTCCCTTGAGCTCGAGGACGCCGGCGGGAGGCTACGCAGAGGCCAGCCCTTTGTAATCGCGGGGACAGGGCCCATGCGCGACCTTCGAGCCATGAGCTTATTGGAGTGGATGGGAGAGAGCGTCAACCCGGGTCCGGTCGGCGGCGTCGAGTTCGGCGGCGACGACGAGCGGCCGCCGGAGGCCTCTGGGACCTGGCTGCGCCTGGCGATCGCGCTGGCGCTCCTCGGCGGCGGCCTGGGCGCGACGGCCTACTACAGCGACCCCTCGTGGAAGCACGTCCTGGGCGGCCTGAGCGTCTACCTGATGATCGCCTGGCTGATCCGGCCCCAGGCCGACACGAGCAACCTTGGCTGGGCGGGGGGCCTGATCGACGACCCCTTCCGCTACTCGGACGATCTGAACCGCGGCATGCTCTTCCTCTCGATCGCGCTCTGGCCGGGCCGCTTCGTCACGGACGCGATCTGGGACACGGTGCGGCTGCTGACCGGGTTCGGCGTGCGCAAGCACGCCCCCGGCAGGGACCCGCGCTTCTATCCCGGCGGCGGGGTCGAGCGCGGCCCGCTGGCGCGCGGGCGGACGCGGGAGCCGATCTGGCGTGAGAAGGAGTGAGGAAGAGCGGGTCGGGCTGACGCTGACCGCGAGAGCTCCCTCTGGCTCGAGTGTGTGAAGAAGGAAAGCAGGAAAGCAGGAAGGCTGCGGCTGTCGCAGTCATGCCACCGCTCCTTCCTCACTTCCTACTTTCTTGCTTTCTTTCTCATCCGGAACGCGAAGGAGCTGTCGCCCGAGCGACAGCTCCTCCTCAGTCAGCACGCGAAAGGAGCCGTCGCCTACGGGAGCTCCTCCTGCTCTCTCTCCTGACTAGATCGAGTCGATGATCTCGTTCAGCTTGGCGCAGGGGCGCATGGCCGCGTTCACCTTGTCGGTGTCGGGCTTGTAGTAGCCGCCCATGTCGATCGCGACGCCCTGAACCTCGTTCAGCTCGTTCACGATCGCCTCCTCGTTCTCGGCCAGCGCCTCGGCCACGGGCTTGAAGCGCGCGGCCAGGTCGGCGTCGTCGCTCTGGGCGGCCACGGCCTCGGCCCAGAACCGAGCCAGGAAGTAGTGGCTGCCGCGGTTGTCCAGCTCCTTGACCTTGCGCGAGGGGTTCTTGCGCTCGGCCAGCAGCTTGGTGGTCGCCGCGTCGAGGGTCTCGCCGAGGATCTTGGCGCCCTTGTTGGCGAAGGTCTCGCCCAGGTGGTCGAAGGACACCGCCAGCGCGAGGAACTCGCCCAGCGAGTCCCAGCGGAGGTGGTTCTCCTTGGTGAACTGCTGGACGTGCTTGGGGGCCGAGCCGCCGGCGCCGGTCTCGAACAGGCCGCCGCCGTTCATCAGCGGGACGATCGAGAGCATCTTGGCGCTCGTGCCGACCTCGAGGATCGGGAACAGGTCGGTCAGGTAGTCGCGCAGCACGTTGCCGGTGACCGAGATCGTGTCCTCGCCCTTGCGGATCCGCTCGACCGAGAAGCGCATCGCCTCGACCGGCGAGAGGATCTTGATCGTCAGCCCGTCGGTGTCGTGATCGGCGAGGTAGGTCTCGACCTTGGCGATCAGCTGGGCGTCGTGGGCGCGCTCCTTGTCGAGCCAGAACACGGCGGGGTCGCCCGAGGCGCGGGCGCGCTTG
>CALDQK010000434.1 GCA_937911525.1 uncultured bacterium | reverse complement strand
TGCTGCTCGAGGTCGACGGGCACCACGGCGACGACGTCGAGCGCGACGGGGAGCGCCTGGGCGAGCTGGTGCTCGAGCTCGGCGCCAGCGACGTGCTCCTGGCGGGCACCGAAGAGAAGGCGCGCGAGCTGTGGGACATTCGCCGCGCCATGGGCGAGGCGGTCAAGGCGCAAGGGGACTACCGGGAATACGACGTCTCGGTCCCGCGCAACCGGATCCCCGCGGCCCTGCGCGCGATCGACGAGATCACCGCCGAGCTCGGCGCGCGCGCCTTGAGCTACGGCCACGCCGGCGACGGGAACCTGCACGTCAACCTGCTCCGCGACGAGCTCAGCGCCGAGCGCTGGCAGGAGGTCCTGGCCCAGGCCGGCCCCGCGATCGTGAGCCGGATCGTGTCCCTGGGCGGCACGATCTCGGGCGAGCACGGGATCGGCCTGATCCAAAAGGACCTGCTCCCGCTGCAGCTGGGCAGCGCCGAGCTCGACCTGATGCGCGGGATCAAGCAGGTGTTCGATCCGCTGGGGATCTTGAACCCGGGGAAGGTCCTTCCCTAGCCAGTTGGCTCCAGTTCGAATTTGGCAGCCGAGCCCCTCCTCAGGGCGCTTTCCCCCTCGGCGACAGCCCCACCCATCGGCGCCCGCCCCCCACCCGGTTACGATCCCCCTCCTATGGTCCGCCGCCCCCTAGCCCTGCTCCTCTCCGCCCTCGCCGGCGCCCTCCTCGGCGGCGTGCTCTTCGCCGACGACCAGCGCCTGCCCCTGCGGGTGTGGACCTTCCGGCTCCCGGGGACCGAGCTGGGCTGCTTCGTGGCCGACATGACCGGTAACGGGCAGCGCGACATGGTGATCGCGCACATGACGGCCACCACGGGGGCCGAGCGCTCGGTCTCGGTCTACCTGCAGGGCCCGCGCAACGCGCGCTTCAAGGCCGAGCCCGAGCGGCGCTATGCCGTGCCCGGCGACGCCTGCGCCTTCGTGGCCGGTGACCTCGACCCCGCCCCCGGCGGCGAGGTGGTCTTCCTCTGCCCCTCGCGGCTGATGATCGCTCGCGCCGACGGCAAGGTCTCGCTGCTGGAGGAGGTCGAGGGCTTCTTCGACTACCCCGAGGACGGCGGGCTGCCGGTGTGGAACCTCGCGCGAGACCTCGACGGCGACGGGCTGCTCGAGCTGATCGTGCCGACCAAGCTGGGCTACTCGATCTACGCCCGCGCCAAGACGACCAAGCTCGCGGTCAAGAGCAAGATCCGCGTTCCGATCGATCAGCGCTTCGGGCCGGCCTTCGAGACCAAGCTGCTCAACCGCTTCCTGACCTCGACCCTCCGCCTGCGCCGGGTCGTCCACAGCGACCTCGACGGCGACGGGCGCGAGGACCTGATCGCCTACCGCGACAAGGGCCTGGCCCGCTTCCTGCAGCGCCCCGACGGGACCTTCCCCGAGAACCCCGACCGCGAGGACCCCCTCGAGCTGGTCCAGGACACGAGCAAGAAGGAGGAGGGCAAGGAAGGCAGCGGCGGGAACGCCTTCGCCAACGTGCGGCTCAACCTCGAGGACGTGGACGGCGACGGGCTGGCCGACTTGCTCGCGACGCGGACCATGGGCGAGGTCGGCATGTTCGAGACCCTGCGCACGCAGCAGCTCGTGTTCCTGGCCCAGAAGGACCTCCCGCAGACCTGGGACGAGCGCAAGCCGGCGGCGGTGATCAACCTCAAGGGGATCAGCGACGACCCGATCCTGATCGACTGGGACGGCGACAAGAAGAAGGACCTCGTCCTCGGCGCCTACCGGATGGACATGTTCACCAACGTCAAGCGGGCGCTCTTCGAGACGCTCAAGATCACCTACGTGATCTACCTCCAGCGCGAGGGCAAGGAGCCCTACGAGAGCGACCCGGACCTGACCCTCGACGTGGAGGTCCCGCTCGAGTCGCTCCAGACGCGCGGCGGCCACCGGGCGGTGCTCTTCCACGCCGACCTCGACGGGGACGGGATCCGCGACCAGGTCGCGCGCCGCCCCGACGGCGGGCTCTCGATCCTGCGCGGCCAGGTGAGCGAGGGGACCTTCGGCGGGCGCGAGCTGGGCTTCAGCGGGCGCGAGGTCAAGCTCTCGCTTCCCCAGACCGAGCCGCCCTGGGTCGTGGACCTCGACGGCGACGGCAAGGACGAGCTGATCCTCGAGCCCTTCGGCGGGGACGACGCGGCCTCACGCACGCTGCGCGTCGTGGGAGCTGCGCGATGAGCCCGCTCCGCGCGACGCGCCTCTGCGCCCTGGCGGGCCTGAGCCTGCTCCTCGTCAGCGCTCCCGGCGCGGCCCCAGCGCGGCCGCCGGCGCCGGTCGGCTTCAAGCGGGTCGACTTGAAGATCGGCGGGCGGATCACCGAGGTGATCCCGATCGACCTCGACGGCGACGGGCGCAAGGACCTGCTCGTGACCCGCGGGCGCGAGGCGCTGGTCTTCTTCCAGGGCTCGGACGGCAGCTGGAAGGAGGTGCCGCACCAGCGCTTCCGCTTCCACCCGCGCACGATCCTGTTCGACGTGGGCGACATCGACGGCGACGGCAAGGCCGAGCTGGTGCTGCTCTGGAAGGACGGCGCCGCGGCCTACTCCCTGCGCGATGTCGGCGGGCGCCTGCTCTATGGCCTGCGTCCCAAGCGCCTGGCCAAGTGCCCTTCCTTCTTCACGCGCCCGGTCAAGAAGGAGGTGCGGCGCAAGCAGCTCCTGCGCGACCTCGACGGGGACCGCCTGCTCGACCTCGTCCTGCCGCGCCGCGACGGCTTCGCCCTGCTGCGCAACCTCGGCGGCGGCAAGCTGGAGCGCGCGGTGCGCCTGGGCGCGCCGCCGGAGGCCGTGCTGAACCCGGGCTGGGATCGGCTCTCGGGGCGGCTCTTCGCGGCCTACTGGTTCCCCAACCCGACCGTGGCTCAGTTCGACGGCAAGGACGAGCCCGAGGTCGTGCTGGCGCGCGAGGGGACGATCTTCGTCTACGAGACGCCCAAGCAGCCCCAGGGCAGCAGCGGCCGCGCGCCCCTCCCGACCCAGGAGCGGGCCCGCTATCCGATCCCCGACCAGAAGCAGTTCTCGCGCAACGTCGAGAACCCGCTCGAGCTCGACTTCACGATGCCCCTGCAGGTCCTCGACGTGGACGGCGACGGCCGGGTCGACATCAGCTCGACCCACGTCGGCGACGGGACCACGCGCCTGTTCCGCAACCGGGACGACCCCGCCGAGGCCTTCAAGAAGCCGGCGCTGACCGTGCGCGCCAAGGGCGTGACCTTCTTCAGCTACTACACCGACCTCGACGCCGACGGGCGGCTCGACCTCGTGCTGCCGCGGATCGACAAGATCTCGATCTGGGGAATCGTCAAGGTGCTGCTGACCCGCTCGGTCGACGTCGAGATGCTCGTCCACTACCAGCGGCCGGACGGGTCCTTCCCCGAGGAGCCAGACCGGATCCGCGAGGTCGAGGTCCCGGTCTCGATCAACTCCAAGGGCGACCGGGTTCGCTTCGGCAGCTCGATCGTGGTCTCCGTCGAGGGGGACTACGACAAGGACGGCCACAAGGACCTGATCATCCGCGAGGACGACGAGACCCTCGCTCTCTACCGCGGCCTCCCCAACCGCGGCCGCGAGGAAGACCCCAGCCTCGAGGTCGAGGTCCCCTCCCTGGTCGACCACCAGTTCTGCTTGCCCGACGTGACCGACCTCGACGGAGACGGCCGCAGCGACATCGTCCTGCGCTACTGGTCCTGGGACCGCGAGCACGATCTATTGACCCTCCTGCTCGCCAAAGGTGTGCGCTAGTGGACACACCCGCTGAGGTTGGTCCCGAGACGAAAGCGTTTGCGTCCCGGCCCGAGACCCTGCCCTTTCCCCTCAAAGTCCTGGTGTGCTTCCTGGCCTTCGACGCGCTCGAGCGGACGGGCGGCCTGGTGCTCTGGGCCCTGCAGCGGGCTCAGGGCCCCGAGCTGACGACCAGCGAGTTCGACCCCAATGGCCCGATCGGCCTGACCTCGCTGGGCCTGTGGATCATGGTCGACCTCCTCCTGATCGTGCTGGTGCTCCTGCGCACCTGGTGGGGCCGGGTGTGGACCTTCATGATCTTCGGGATCCACCTCAGCTATCTCGCGTGGGTGCTGGTGGTTAGCAAGCCTCAGCTCTGGCTCTACCTGGACGGGGCGGGGCGAGCGCGGCTCGCCGCGACGCTGGCGATTG
>CALDQK010000433.1 GCA_937911525.1 uncultured bacterium | reverse complement strand
TTCGCCCGCCGCGAGGCGCGGCGGGTCGGCGAAGCCTGCGTGCAGCTTGCGGACTCGGCTGGGGAAGGCCGGGCAGGACTCGGCGGCGTGGTCGCACACCGTGACCACCAGGTCGAGCTCGACCGCGGCCAGCTCGCTCGCGAGCTGGCTCCGCTGCGCGCTGATGTCGACGCCAGCTTCGCGCATGACCGCAACGGCGTGAGGGTTCAGGCCCTGGGTCTCGATTCCGGCCGAGTAGGGCTCGAGGCGGCCGAAGTGGCGCGCCCAGCCCTCGGCCATTTGCGAGCGGCAGGAGTTGCCGGTGCAGAGGAAGAGCACGCGCTTCATGAGCAGCGGCCGGATCGCCAATCGGCGAACTGCGATTCAATCATCGACGTGTGGCCCATCACAGGCCTGCCACCAGGACCTTGAGGCGGCGCAGGGTGCGGGGGTCGATGCAGTAGCAGATTCGCGGGCCCGAGACCTCACCCTGGATCAGCCCCGCGGTCTTGAGCACCTTGAGGTGCTGGGACACGGTGGATTGAGCGAGGGGCAGCTCGTCGACGATCTCACCGCAGACGCAGGCGGCCTTGCGCGCGAGCAGGCGCAGGATCGCGACCCGGGCTGGGTGACCGACCGCCTTGGCCAGCGCGGCGAGCTCGGCATCAGCAGCTTCGCCCTCGCTGGGGCGGAGGTCGGGCTGGGTGGAGTCAGGGGGCGTCGCGGGGGCGGGCTCAGGCATATCGTTGAAAGACGATAGCCGGGACACCTCCCCTGTCAAGGGCGAAGCCGTCTCCCGTGGCGACGAGGTGGCTGAGGTTGGTCCAGCGCGCCGGCTGGGGTCTCGGGATCCCGAGATCCTTGCCGGGCAAGCGCGGCGCGACCCGCTAAGCTGAAAGGGAGGAGGATCGATGGCGACGCCCCGCAACGTGTGCCACCGCTGTCGGCACAAGTGGAAGGTCAAGCGAGGAGAGTGGTCCCGCGAGTGCCCCAAGTGCGGGCATGCGAACGTGGGACCGACCGACCCCGCGCCCTCGATCCTGCCCAAGCTGGTGCTGGTGGTCTTGATCCTGGCCGGCGGCGCCTACTACCTCGGCCTGGTCGGGGACGACACGGTCAAGGAGGCCCAGGAGGCCGCTGAGAAGGCGGCAGAGAAGCTCCAGGCCGAGGTCGAGAAGCGCACCGGCTCGGGCGAGGAGGTCGCGCCGAGCCCGGCGGGCCAGCCTCCTGCGTCCGAGGACGAGCCGGCCCGCGCGCCCGCGGCCAGGCCTGCAGCCGAGGCGACCCCCGCGCCGGGACCGCGACTGAAGGTCGCCTCGAGGATGGGCTGGGCGGTCGGCAGCGCGTATCGGGTCAAGGGCAAGATCGAGAACACCGGCCAGGCCCGAGCCAGCGGGATCAAGGTCCGGGTGATCTTTCATGACGCCCAGGACCAGGTCCTCGCTCGCTACGAGGCCGAGTGCGAGGCCACCAGCCTGAAGCCGGGCAAGAGCGCCAAGTTCGAGTCGGCGATCGCAGGTCCGGAGGCCAAGCAGGTGGACGACTTCGTGGTCGAGGTCGAGTTCAGCGAGTAGCGCTCAGCTCGGCACGTAGCTGACGGGCTCGGCGCGCTCGAGCAGGAAGTAGCTCGGGGTGCCCAGGCGCAAGCCGCCGAGGGAGAGATAGCTCCAGCCGAGCAGGCGGGTCGGGTCTCCCGGAGCGAGGGCGACCAGGGGGTCGCGGACGCAGCTCAGCGGGTCGAGGCGCGCGTTGGCGCCCTGGCCGTAGTCGAGGAGCAGGGCCCCCCTCGGCAGGTCCGGTCCTGCGGCCGGGACGACCCGGAAGTGTCCGAAGGTGATCGGGGCGCCGCGGCGGAGCTGCGGTGTCAGCTCGGCGCGGTCCTGCTCGACCCGCACGTTCCAGCCGCGCACGCCCTGCTCGTCGGCCAGGAAGGCCTTGGCGAAGGTCTTCCAGGCCAGGCGGTCCACCCAGCCCGGCAAGCCGAGGCTGGTCCCGCGGTAGGTCCAGCCGGCCAGCTCGTCGGCCGAGAGGGGATGACCTGCCTGCAGGAGGGCGCGCAGCTCGCTGCGGCTGGCGCTGAGCAGGTCGGCGCGCTCGCGCGTGCTCACCGCCGCGCTCACGCCAGCACCGCCTCGGGCTCGGCGCTGGGGGACCCAGGCAAGCCGAGCTGCGGCGCCGGGTCGCCGAGGCCGAGCTCGCCCGAGCGCCAGGCGGCCCAGGTCTCCGCGGGGGTCGCGGGACGGCTCGCGCACCAGTTCAGGTACTCGACCAGGGTCGTGTCGGAGTGCTCGGCCGTGGGGGCGCTGAAGTCGCCCTGGAGGGCGCGTTCGACGGCCGCGAGCAGCTCGGAGTGGTATCCGTCATAGACGCAGAGGTCGGCCAGCCACGCGGCGCGGGGGTGCTCGCCCGAGGCCACGGCGGCGGCCTCGCGGCGCAGCTCCTCCAGCTTGCCGGGGTGGATCTCGAGCAAGCGGAGGTCGTAGACGAAGGCCTCGTCGGCGTGATAGGTCCCGAGCAGGTGGGTCATCACGCGCTCGGGCGAGCTGGCGAGGCCCGAGAGGTCGAGGGGCGTGATCGAGCCCTCCCAGAGGAGGAAGGGCGCCCGCAGCGGGCGCCAGCGCCAGAGCCTGGCGCGGAGCGTGTCGCGCTCGGGCACGTCGGCGCTGGTCCCCACGTTCTCGGGGTGGAACCACAGGCGATAGAGCATGCGCATCACGCCGAGGAACACCTGCCAGGTGTTGGGAGTCAGGGGCACGATCCCGGCCGCGCGCACGCGCTCGAGGTTGCGGCGGATCTGCCCGGGGCGACGCAGGATCAGCCGCGCGTAGAGCGGGAGCGGGCACTCGGGGACGGCGGCCGGCAGGGCGGCGGCAGAGAGGGGGGCGTTCATGAGGCTCCTTCGCGCAAGCACTGGAGGGTGTCGTTGTCGCCGCGCTCGAGCACGGCGACGAGCAGCTCGACGCCCGCCGGGTCGGGTTCGGCGAGCCAGGTCAGCAGGGCCCGATAGCCGGCCAGGTTGAGCGAGGCGTCCACGTAGACCGCCTCGCGCAAGGCGGGCAGGTTGCGCAGCGCCGCGGCGATCGGGTTGAGGCAGAGGCGGAGCACCACGCTCCCGGTGGCCGCCACGATCTCGCCGAAGACCTCGAGGTCGGCCACGGCCAGCTCGGCGGGGTCGCTGGTGCGCGCGCTCACCTCGGCGAAGCGCTCCACCGCTGCCGCGATCGGAGCGACCTCGAGCGGGGCGCGGGCGGCGAGCTTCTCGAGGACTCCGCGGGCGAGGTTGCGGCGCACGGCCAGGAGGTCGGCTGCGATCTCGCAGAAGTCGGGCGCGTCAGCGAGGGAGGCCAGGTTGGCGACGAGCTCCGGCCCGCCGACCTCGCGGAAGTCGTTGACCACGTGCCCGCTGCCCTGGCGCGTGCGCAGCAGCCCGCTCGCCCCCAGGCGGCCGAGCGCGCCCCGGACCGTGACCCGGTTCACGCCGAGCTGCTCGGCCAGGGCGCGCTCCGCCGGGAGGCGCTCTCCCACGGGAAACTCGCCCGCGAGGATCGCGGCGCGCAGCTGGCGTTCGCAGGCCTCGACGGCGGTTTCGCGAGGGGAGATGGGCTGGAGCTCGCTCGGCATGACGATTGGTATATTGGCATGACCAATTGACGTCAAGCCAATAGTTCCAATGACTTGCAAGTCCTTCGGCCCCGGGCGCTCTCCCGCTCCGGCGCGCTCGAGATTGCGCGCCTAGGGCTCGCCGACAGACTCTCAGCTCCTCGAGAGGCGCCCGTGAGCGAACCCACCGACTGCCAGAGCTGCGGCGCCTGCTGCCACGCGACCCACCCGGGGCACGTGCCGCTCACGGGCGAGGACCACGCGCGCCTGCTCCCCCACGAACAGGAGACCCTCGTGGAGTTCCACGGGGTCCGCTGCTTCATGAAGGTGGCGGATCAGCGCTGTGTGAACCTGCGCGAAGAGGCGGGCCGCTTCGCCTGCGCGATCTACGAGCGCCGCCCGCAGGTGTGCCGCGACCTCGAGCTCGGCGACGAAGCCTGCGCCTTCGAGCGGGAGCGCTGGGGGCGAGAGCTCCCCAGCTAGCCCTCGAAGGCCTCGTCCGTGATGTCGAGGCCGCGGTCGACGATCTCGAAGGCCTCGAGCAGCTGCTCCTCGGTGATGCACAGGGGCGGGTTGCACATGAAGCTGCCCCAGCGAATGAAGGTGAACAGCTTCTCCTCGCGGAAGAAGGCGGCCAGCTTGCCCATGGCGGGGTGGGTCCCGTTGTAGGGCGCGATCGGCTCGCCCTTGCTGTTCTTCTGCACGTCGATCATCCCGAACAGGCCGATCTGGCGGCCCTCGCGCATCGAGGGGTGCTTGGCCTGGAGGCGGTCCATCTCGCTGCGCATCACCGCGCCCATCTTGGCCGCGTTCTCGACCATGCCCTCGCCGATCAGCACGTCGATCACGGCCTCGGCGGTGGCGAGCGAGAGGGCGTGGGCGTTGTAGGTCAGCCCGCCCCAGAACACGTTGTCGTCGAAGTGGGCCGCGATCTTGTCGCTGACGCCCATGGCGCCGAGCGGGATGTAGCTGCTGGTCAGGCCCTTGGCCATGCACACGATGTCGGGCACCACGTCGTAGTGCTCGAAGGCGAAGAGCTTGCCGGTCCGGCCCCAGCCGCACATCACCTCGTC
Source organism: uncultured bacterium (assembly GCA_937911525.1). Taxonomy (GTDB): domain Bacteria; phylum Planctomycetota; class J058; order J058; family J058; genus NORP233. The sequence continues at coordinate 9,760 of CALDQK010000433.1, read as the reverse complement.
GCACACCAGCAGGATCCCGTACTTGTCCAGCAGCTTGCGCAGGCCCTGAATGTAGCCAGCCGGCGGCGGCATGATCCCGTTGGTCCCGGTCACGGTCTCGATGAACATCGCCGCGATCGTGTGCGGACCCTCGTAGGTGATCACCTCCTCGAGGTAGCGCAGGTTGTTGGCGGTCTTCTCCTCGTCGCTCTCGCCGAAGCTGTAGTCGTAGGGGCGCGGGTCCATGACCTTGACGAAGCCCGGCGTGCCGGGCTCGTTGGCCCACCGGCGCGGGTCGCCGGTCAGCTGCATGCAGGCGTTGGTCGCGCCGTGGTAGCTGCGGTAGCGGCTGAGGATCTTGTGGCGGCCCGTGTAGAGGCGCGCGGCCTTGATCGCGTTCTCGTTCGCCTCGGCGCCGCCGAGGGTGAAGAAGAAGGTGTTGATGTCGCCCGGCACCAGCTCGGCCAGCTTCTGGCCGACGCGCGCGCGGACCTCGGTCGCCGAGGCGGGGAAGGTGTAGAGCAGCTGGCTGTCGAGCTGCTTCTTCATCGCCTCCAGCACCTTGGGGTGGCTGTGGCCAATGTTGACCGACATCAGCTGGCTGTTGAAGTCGATGATCCGCTCGCCCTCGGGCGTGTAGAGGTAGATCCCCTCGGCGCGTGCGATGGGCAGCGGGTTGACCTTCCCGCGGGCGCTCCAGCTCCACATGGTGTGCTTGAGGCAGAGGTCGATCATTTCCTGGGTCTGCACGGGGAGCTCCTTAGGCAGCCGCGGCTTCGGACTCGCCGGCCGCGGCGTCGGGCGTGGCGGGCGCGCTGGACGCCGGCATCAGCTTCATGAACAGGAGGTAGAGGATAGCCGCCACGGCGAAGCCCACGAACCAGGCGTAGGTGTAGATCGTGTCGAACACGGCGGGGACCGACTCGACGGCCTTCACCTGGTGCAGGAAGCCGGGCATGTTGGGCACGACGGAGAGCCCGAAGGCCAGGAGCGCCGCCGGGTTGAAGCCGCCCTTGTAGGCGTAGGGGCCCTGGCGCTGGTAGAGCCCCTCGAGGTCGAGCTCGGTCTTGCGGAGCAGGAAGTAGTCCGCGATCAGGATCCCGCCGATCGGGCCCAGGAGCGCCGAGTAGCCGATCAGCCAGGTGAAGATGTAGCCGCTGGGGTCGGCCAGGAGCTTCCAGGGGAACATCGCGATCCCGAGCCCGGCGGTGATGTAGCCGCCGATCTGGAAGGTCACCTTCTGGGGCGCGACGTTGATCATGGCGTTCGCCGGCGAGACCACGTTGGCGGCGATGTTGGTCGAGAGGGTCGCGATCGTGAGCGCGAAGAGCGAGATCACGACGGTGAAGCCGCCGCCCATCTTGCCGAGCAGCTTGGTCGGGTCCCAGATCGCCTCGCCGTAGATCACGGTCGTGGCGCTCGTGACCGCCACGCCGATGAAGGCGAACAGGGTCATGGTCGTCGGCAGCCCGATCGCCTGGCCGAGGATCTGGTCGCGCTGCGTCTTCGCGTAGCGGGTGAAGTCGGGAATGTTGAGCGAGAGCGTGGCCCAGAAGCCGACCATGCCGGTCAAGCTGGGGAAGAACACGCTCCAAAACTGCCCCTCCTTGGGGCCGCCAGCCGCGAACTGGCTCGGGGTCGAGAGCATCTCACCGAAGCCGCCGGCCTTGAAGTAGGCCCAGGCCAGGAGCGCGAGGCCCATCAAGATCAGGAAGGGCGCGGCGGCCGTCTCGAGCACCCGGATCGACTCGACGCCTTTGTAGATCAGGCCGACTTGGATCGCCCAGAAGACCATGAAGCAGCCGAACTGGGCCGCGTTGATCCCCAGGATCGGCAGCGGATCGCCCACCAGCCCCTTGCTGAAGATCACGTTCAAGAGCTCGTAGATCGCCGACCCGCCGACCCAGGTCTGGATCCCGAACCAGCCGCAGGCGACCAGCGCGCGCAGGAGCGAGGGCACGTGCGCCCCGTTGATCCCGAAGCTGGCCCGGGCCAGGACCGGGAAGGGCACCCCGTACTTCGTCCCCGGATGCCCGTTGAGGATCATGGGCACCAGCACGATCACGTTGCCGAGCATGACCGTGAACACGGCCTGCCCCCAGGACATGCCGCCCTTGATCAAGCCCGCCGCGAGCATGTAGGTCGGCACGCAGACGACCATGCCCACCCAGAGGGAGGCCATGTTCATGACCGACCAGTGCCGCTCCTCGTCGGTGGTCGGCTTGATGTCGTCGTTGATCAGGGTCGGGTCGGGGTTCTTCAGCATGAGTCTCTGGCTCCGCGGGGGGCGCATTAAAGAGCAGCAAAGGCTGCTTTGCCAGGGGATTCGCCTCACGAGCCCGCGAGGCGCAACCAAACGAAGAGGCCCGACGCCGGAGCGTCGGGCCTCTCGCGTTCAGAGCTGAACCTAGGCGCTCTCGGGCAGAACCGTGAGCTTGAAGGTGCAGTCCATGTCGCCCGGGAGGCGCACGGTGACGTCGTAGTCGCCGATCTTCTTGATCGGCTCGGCCATGACGATCCAGCGCTCCTCGAGCTTGTAGCCCTTGGCCTCTTCGACGACCTGGCAGACCACGGCCTGGTTGACCGACCCGTAGAGGGTGCCGTCCTCCTGGGCCTTCATGTGGACCTGCAGCAGGGCGCGCTGGAGGTCCTTGGCGGCGTGCTCCGCCAGGCGCGTACGCTCGGCCTCGCGCTGGATATAGACCAGCTTGAGGGTCTCGATCGAGGTGCGGTTCTCGGGGGTGTTGGCCACGGCCAGGCGCTGGGGGAGGAGGTAGTTACGGCCGTAGCCGTCGCTGACCTCCACCACGTCGCCCATATCGCCCAGGCCGGACACTGGCTCCTTCAAAAGCAGGATCACGGTGTCTCCTTTTAGTTGGTGTAGCTGAGCAGACCCATGTAGCGGGCCCGCTTGACCGCCTGGCCGACGAGGCGCTGGGCCTTGCTGGAGGTCTGCAGCCGCTTACGCGAGTAGATCTTGCCGTTGGCGCTCAAGAACCGACGCAGGCCGCCGGAGTCCTTGAAGTCGATGAAGTGAATGTCGTTGCCGCGGCGCTTGCCGCCGTTACCACGTGCCATGCGTGTTCCTCCTAGCGCCGGGGACCGCGGCGATCAGCGCCGCGCTCACTGCGCTCTTCCTCAGCCTTCTGGTCGAAATCCTCGGCGGTCTTACCGACCGTCGGGGGCTCGAAGGGGTGGTGAATAACGACGTGCCGCACCGAGCGGTCATCGAGACGCAGGTCGCGCTCGAGGTCGTTGATCTTGTCGGTCTCGCTGCGGAACCAGACCACCATGTAGGTGCCTCGCTTGAGGCCGGCGATCTCGTAGGCCAGCTTGCGGGCGTCGGCCCACTTGTCGACCTGCAGCACGTGCTGCCCGTACTTGCCCTCGATCAGCTCGTCCTTGATCCAGGACACCAGCGTGTCCCAGGTCCGGGTGGCCTCGTTGGGGTCGAACAGGATGCAGAGCTCGTAGAGGCGGGTCTTCGCCTCGACCTCGGGGTCCAGGCGCGGGAGCTTGCGCTCGTGCGTCAGGGCCAGGGCCAGCTTGCCGGTCTTGAGGACCCGGTTCTCCAGGTTCTCGGCGGCCGGCTCAGCGGCCGGCGTCGTCGTCTCGCTCATTGTCGTTGTCTCCTATGTTTCTCTGGGGGAGGCGGGCCTACTCGGCCTCGCCCTCCTCGGCCTCGGCCTCGGCCTTCTTCGCGCCCTTCTTGGCCGCGATCGTCACGATCACGAGCTCGGCATCAGCGATGCTGGAGCCCGCCGGGATCTCGAGCTGGCCCGCCGTGACGACGTCGCCGTAGCTGAGCTTGCTGAGGTCGAGCCCAATGTGCTCGGGGATCTCGCGGGGCTTGGTGATCAGGCCCACGCGGCGGTTCGAGATCGTCATGCCCGCCAGATCCTGGATCGCGGGGCGGCCGCTGGTGACGATCGGCACGCTGACCTCGAGGCGATCCTCGGGGTCGAGCACGCGCAGGTCGATGTGCTGCACGTCGTCGCCGAACTGGTCGCGCTGAATGTCCGAGACGCGGACCAGCTCGCTGCGGCCGTCGAACTTGACGTCCACGATGCGCTGGCGCTTCTCGATCAGCTGGTAGAGGTCGTAGGCCGTGACGGCCAGGTTCACGTTCTCGAGCGAGGTGGTCTCGCCCTTGGTGACCTTGTAGAGGTTGGCGGGCACCTCGCCGTTGAAGCGCATCTTCTGGCAGGCGCGCGAGCCAGTCTCGTTGTCGGCGCGCTTACGCGCCGCGAGCTCGGGGGTTGGCATGTCTATCTCCTCGTCGGACGTCTGTCGGACTTACTTGGTCAGGTCGATCCGTGGCTTAGCGGAAGAGCGTGCTCACGGACTTGTTCGTGTGAATCCGGTGCAGGGCCTCGCCGAGCAGCTCCGCGACCGAGAGGACGCGCAGGCGCTCGATGCGAGCGGTGACCGGGATGGTGTCGGTGACGATGATCTCGGCGATCGGGGCGTCGCGCAGCTTCTCGACCGCGCGCCCGCAGAACACCGCGTGGGTGGCCATCACGTAGACCTTGCGGGCGCCCTTCTCCTTGAGCAGCGAGGCCGCCTTGGAGATCGAGCCGCCGGTCGAGATGATGTCGTCGACGAGGATCACGTCCTTGTCCTTGATGTCGCCGATGACGAAGCCGACCTCGACCTCCTCGCCGCTGATCCGCCGCTTCTCGATCACGGCCAGGCGCGCGTCGAGGCGCTTGGTATAGCCCCAGGCCATCTTCATGCCGCCCACGTCCGGGCTGGCGACGACGAGCTCGGGCAGCTCGAGCTGGCGGGCGTACTTGGTGAACACCCGCGAGGCGTAGAGGTGGTCGACGGGGACGTCGAAGAAGCCCTGGATCTGGGCCGCGTGGAGGTCGAGGGTCACCACGCGCTCGATCCCGGCCGCCTGGAGCATGTTGGCGGTCAGCTTGGCGGTGATCGGGACGCGGCCCTCGTCCTTGCGGTCCTGGCGGCTGTAGCCGAAGTAGGGGATCACGGCCGTGATCCGCTTGGCCGACGCGCGCCGCAGCGCATCCGCCATGATCAGCAGCTCCATCAGGTGGTCGTTGACCGGCGTGCAGGTCGACTGAATGATGTAGACGTCGGCCCCGCGCACGTCGCTGCGGATCTTGACGCGGATCTCGCCGTCCGGGAAGCGGCCCAGGTCGAGGTCCCCCAGGCTCACGCCCAGGTAGCTGGCGATCTTGGCGGCGAGCTTCTTGTTGGAGCTGCCCGAGAAGAGGAGCAGCGGCGCCGACGTCTTCTTCACTGGGCTTCCTCCTGCTGGAGCGCACGCGCGGGGACGCCGACCCAGGTCTCGCCGGCGGGGACTTCGCCTCGCACGAGCACTGCGCCGGCTCCGGTGCGGGCCCGCTCGCCGAGGCTGGCGGGGCCCACCACGACGGTGTTGCTCCCCAGCGAGGCGCCCTTGGCGACGGTGGAGGCGTGCTTCTCCTGGCCGTCGAAGTTGGCGAAGATCGTCCCCGCGCCGACGTTGACGTCTTCGCCGAGGGTCGCGTCGCCGAGATAGCTGAGGTGCAGCGCGCGCGACTTGGCGCCGAGCTCGCTGCGGACGACCTCGACGAAGTTGCCCACGATCGCCTCGGGGCCGAGCTTGGCCGCGCGCAGGCGGGCGAAGGGCCCGACGACCGCGCCGCTCGCGATGTGGCAGGGGCCCTCGATCACCGTGAAGGGCTCGAGGCGCGCGTCCTGCTCGATCGTTGCGCGGGCGTCGACGAAGGTGCTCTGGGGGTCGACGATCGTGACCCCGTTGTCCATGTGCTCCTCGAGGATCCGCTGGCGCAGCTCGGCGGTCACCGCGGCGAGCATTCGCCGGTCGTTGACCCCGAGCACGTCGGTGTCGTTGGCCGCCGAGATCGCGAGGGTCGTCAGCTCGCGGGCGCGCGAGATCTCGACCGCGTCGGTGGCGTAGCGCTCGCCGGTGGTCGCGTTGGGCTCGACGGCCTCGAGCACCTCCCACAGGAGGGGCAGCTCGAGCGCGAAGAGGCCGGAGTTGATCTCCTGGATCGCCTTCTCGGCCGGCGTCGCGTTCTTCTCCTCGACGATCCGCAGGAAGGCGCCGGCTTCGTCCCGCACGATCCGCCCGTAGCTGTGGGGGTCGTCGAGGGTCCCGCTCAGGACCGAGAGCTTGGCGCCCTGGGCCGCGTGCTCGCTCAGGAGCGCCTCGAGCGAGGCGGCCGCGATGCACGGCGCGTCGCCGAGGAGCACCAGGCCGGTGCCAGCAAAGCCGCTCAGGGCCTCCTTGGCGGCCAGGATCGCGTGAGCCGTCCCGAGAGGCTCTTCCTGGACGGCGACCTCGACCTCGGGCAGGTGGGCGAGGGCGGCGACCATTTGCTCGCGGTTGTCGGGCGAGGCGACGACGACGACCCGATCTGCGCCCGCGGCCATGGCGGCGCGGACGACGTGCTCGACCATGGGCAGGCCCAGGACCCGGTGCAGGACCTTGGGCAGGCGCGACTTCATGCGCCGCGAGCGCCCGGCGGCGAGGACGATCGCCGCCTTGTGGGTTCCTGCCCTCTGGGTTCCTGGTTGTCCGGTCGACGGGGTCAAGTCCGCGTGTCTCCCTGGGAGTCGGTCGTGCGCTGCTCGACCAGGGAGGTGACTCTCGGCCGCGGCTCCCCCAAAGGGATCTCGCGGCGGATCCGCGAACGGCTTTCGAGCGCTGCCCCTGGGCTAATGGCCCGCGGCTCTGAAGTCCGCGAGCGAGCAGCTTGAATTGTCGGTTCCGCGCGCCCGAGGGGTTCGAAGCGAGAGGAGGGTGGCTACCCGACCAGGACTTGAACCTGGACTAGAAGGACCAAAACCTCCTGTGCTGCCGATTACACCATCGGGTAGCGGGCCGCACGTTCTAGCAGCCGCCCCAGCGACCATCCAGCGTCAAAGCACCTAACCCGCTCTCCTGACGCCAGGTAGGCTGCGCCCATGATCGACTTCACCCTCCCCACCGCCGAGGGCGGCGAGCTGAGCTTCGACGCCGCCTATCGGAGGGAGCACAACGCGCTCCTCTTCTTCTACCGCGGCTACTGGTGACCTTTCTGTCGCCGTCAGGTGGACGGCTTCATGAGCCTGCGTGAGGAGCTCGACCGGCTGAAGGTCCAGCTGCTCCTGATCTCGGCGGACCCGCCCGAGCGCAACCGGCGCTTCTGGCAGGAGAAGCGGGGCGTGCCCTGGCCCCTGCTCTCGGACGAGGATCACGCGGTCGCTGACCGCTTCGAGCTCCCGATTGCGCGCAAGCACCCCATGGCGCTCAATTACCAGGACGGCTTCATTCAGCCGGCGGTCTTCGCCTACAAGGGCGAGGAGGAGCTGTTCCGCTTCGTGAACGAGGTCCGCTTCACCACCCTCTGGGGCGCTGCGGGTCGCCCGAGTCCCGAACAGGTGCTCGCCGAGATTCGCCCCCAGCTCGAGGGCTGACTCGCGTTCGGTTCACACCGAGAACTTCGTGCGGGGTGTGCGTGCAATCGGTTCGGGGTTTCGTCCCGACTCGATCGAGCGATTCCGCCCGCTGACGCCCCAGGGACGCTTCCGTGACGCGCAATATCGCTGCAAGTGCATTCCTCGCAGCGGGATACCCTTCGTGACAGTGGGCTGACGGTTTCTCGGCAGTCCTGGCCGGCGGCTTGCCTTTGCACCTCTCGTCACTCACGAGGTGGAAGTCATGTCCCGTTCGCTCACCCCCGCTCTCGCCCTCCTCGCTGCCCTCGCGCTGGCGCCCCTCGCCGCCGCGCAGGGCGTCGGCCCCAACGCCGAGCGAGTCCAGGCCGCCCAGACCTTGGCAGAGACCCAGGGCGGCGCCGTCCGCTGGGACGGCGAGACCGGCGCCCCGGCCCGGATCGAGCTGGAGCGGGCCCGTCTGCTCACGGGCGAGCTGGCCGCCGCGACCGCGCGCTGGCTCGAGCAGGACCTGGCCGCGCTCTTCGAGGGCAGCCTGCGCGCGGTCACCGAGCGCGAGCTGGCGCCCCTCGGCTCGGCCCTGGTGCTGCGCGAGGTGCGCGACCTCGGCCGCGGCCGGGCGCGCGTGATCTTCGACCAGTGCGTGAGCGGGGTGAAGGTCCAGGACGCCAGCCTCGGCGTCGAGGTCGAGCAGCGCGAGCTCGGCTGGCAGCCCGTCCGGGTGGTGGCCCGCTACTTCCTCGGCCTCCAGGCCGAGGCGGCGCAGGGCTTCGACCCCAACCTCGAGGCCCAAATGGCCGAGGAGAACCCGAGCTGGAGCGAGGGCGAGCTGACCGTCGAGACGACGATGGCCCGCACGATCCTGGTCCAGGGCGGCGAGGCCCGCAGCGTGATCCGGCTGGAGGGCGCCGAGCCCATGGCCGACGGCATGCACTACCGCCGCTACCTCGACGCCAGCAACGGCGAGGAGATGCAGCGCCACTGCATCAGCTGCTCGGCCGTGGCGGAGGGCCTGGCCTACCGCGAGAACCCCATGGCCACCCCGCGGGAGACGCTCCGCCTGCCCAACCTCTACGTGTTCCAGGGCAACAACCGGGTCACGACCGACGCCAACGGCACGCACAACCTGACCGGCCAGGTCAGCCTGGACGACGCCCTGGCGGGTCCCCTGGTGCGGGTGTTCGCCCACCAGGAGGACGAGATCCAGTACATGGGTCCGGCCGATATCGACCTCGAGCCCGGCGCGGGCTCGACCGCCCAGGACGAGCTGGCGGCCTTCTTCCACTACAACAACTTCAACCAGCACCTGCGGGCGACCTACCCCCGCTTCGCCAGCAGCGACGCGGTCCGCGAGCGCTTCGCGCTGCTGGTCCGCTACAAGCAGGGCAACGGCGCCCCGCTGCGCAACGCCTTCTTCTCGCCCCAGAACGCGAGCGCCGGCGGCGAGAGCTTCACCGGCTACCTGGCCATGGGCACCTTCGGGAACAACCAGGCGGCCAAGAGCGCGAGCGTCGTCCAGCACGAGTACTGCCACGCCCTCTACAGCGAGATCGTGGCCCTGACCGGGAGCACGCAGGCCGGCGGCCTCAACGAGGGCCTGGCCGACTACTTCCCCGCCGTGTTCCACGAGGAGCCGATCATTGGCCGCTGGCTGGTCGGCGGGAGCGGGATCCGCGACCTGACCGTCAAGCGCGTCTGGCCCGACGACGGCGGCGAGGTCCACCGCGTGGGCTGGATCTTCGGCGGCGCCCTGTGGCGCGCCCGCACCGCCGCCGAGGCCCAGGAGCCCGGCGCCAAGGCCGAGATCGACCAGGCCGTGGCCGAGGGGGTGTTCCGCCTGCGTGACCGGCCCGACCTCATGGACGCCCGCGAGGCGATCCTGGCCGGCGACCGCGCGGTCAACCAGGGCCGCTGGCGCGTGATCCTCGAGGACAGCTTCAACGAGCACGGGATCGGCCCCGCGGCGAGCAACGACCCGCCCACCCTCGACACCGTCGGCGACCAGAGCGTGGAGGAGGGCGACACGCTCACGATCCAGCTCGACGTGGACGACCCGGACAACGACACGGTGTTCGTGAGCTTGAGCGCCCTGCCCAACGCCGACGTCGACCCCGCCAGCTACGAGCTGACCTTCACCCCGGACGCCAGCCAGGTCGGCACCCACCAGCTCACGATCACCGCGACCGACAACGACCAGAGCGTGTCCGAGACGATCACGATCACGGTCACGGCGGCGCCCGTCGCTCCGGCCCCGGCGCCCAGCCTCAACCTCCCCAGCGCGAGCACCACCGCGCCGGCCACCAGCAGCACGGCGCCCGCGGCGCTGGCCCCCGCGAGCGGCGGCGGCGGCGGCGGCGGCGGCTGCAGCCTCGCG
>CALDQK010000432.1 GCA_937911525.1 uncultured bacterium | reverse complement strand
CCCGCCGAGGACCCGCTGCAAGTCGGCCATGACCGCGGCCCCCGCCTCGTCACGCCGCCCCAGCTCGAGCAGGGTCTCGATCCGGCGCTCGCTCGCGATCCAGCTCAGGGGCAGGCCGCCCGTCGCGGGCTGCTCGCTCAGCCAGGCGTCCTCGGCCAGGGCCTGCTCGTGACGCCCCAGCCGGCGCAGGATCCGCGCGCGCAGGTTGCGCGCCGCGGGGACCTTGTCCAGCCCGAGGGCGTCCAGGCTCGTGAGCGCCTCCTCGTAGCGCCCGGCCTGCTCGTGGCCGATCGCGCCGAGCAGGTCGCCGGGCACCGGCGGCAGGTCGGGCCCCTCGCTCCGCCAGGCGCGCCGCGGGGCGACCTGAGCCAGGGCGTCGTCGACGACCAGCGCGATCCCCAGGCCGGGGCTGGCGACCGCCGCGTCCAGCTCGTCCCCCGCGGCGAGGGCCTCGCGCAGGCGCGTGTTCGCGCGCCGCGCCTCGTCGAGCAGGCGCAGGCGCAAGCCGTCGCGCACCGAGCGCGCCAGCTCGTCGGCGCGCTGGGCCTCGCGCTGGCCCAGGAGCGCCTCCTCCTGGGCGATCGAGCGTGCCCCGAGCGCGGCCAACCCCGCTACGGGCAGGATCACCGTCAGGAGGAGGACCACGCTCAGCCGGGAGGGCTTCACAGCTGCGAGTCTCGCACCGCGGGGCGGGCAATGCTCGTCGTTGACATGGGTTTGACGGAGCCCGCCCGAGCGCTTGGGATAGGCAGCCCGTCCAGGAGGAGGACCCGTGCCACCGAGCCTGACCCGCGCCGCCCGGCGCCTGGCCCCCTTGTGCGCCGCCGCGGCCTGCCTCGCGGCGGGGCTGCTCTGCTGGAGCGCCCCGCGTGAGGTCGACGCCGCCGAGCCCGCCGCCGACGACTGGGAGCGGATTCAGTTCGACGCCAAGGGCCTGCCCCAGAGCGGCGCGGGCGCCGACGCCTACGACCTCTATCGCGCGCGCGTCCCCGAGGGCTGGCTGGTGGTCGGCGACGACGGCGGCGTGAACGGCGTGGTCCACGTGCCCGACCCCGAGCACGCCTGGAAGCCGAGCGAGAGCGTGCGCTGGGAGACGCGCCGCGCCAAGGGCCTGAAACGCTCGATCCCGCCGCAGCTGCGCAACAACCCGCAGCTGCGCAAGCGCTTCGCGGGCCCCTTCACCCTCCTGCGCACCCGCGTGCCCACGGGCTGGCTGGTCCGCTTCGGGCCCAACCGCGTCCGCTTCGTCCCCGACGACCGGGGCCGCTGGAAGTAGCTCAGCGCGCTGCTGGGTGCGCGCCCTCAGCGCTGGGGTCAGCCAACCAGCGGCTGACCTGGCGCAGCAGGAAGAGCTGGCGATGCAGGCAGGCGTCGAGACCCGGCGCCGTCTGGGGCTCTTCGCGGTCGCCCTGGAACAGCTCCCGGCACTCCTCGGAGCTGCAGCTGGGCGTCTCGAAGGGGTAGACGCCGCTCAGCGCCTCGAGCCAGGCCGCGAGCTCGGCCGCGCGACGCGCCCGCGATTCGCGAGGCTCACGGGGCTCGCGCGCGCCGGCGTCGACCTGGGCCCAGGCGTTGGCGAGCACGCACAGGGCCCGCCGCTCGGCCGCCAGCGAGCGGTCGCGCGCGCGGCGGACCTCGTCCAGCCCGAGGGCCGCGTCCACGGCCTGGCGAGCGGCCTGGGCCTCCTGCTCCGCCTGCTGGGCGGCGCGAGCCAGCTCGCCGGGCGGCAGCTGGCCGAGCAGCTGCGGGCTGAGCGAGCGGAGCGAGTCGTGCGCGTCGCTCAGCCGCAGCACGTGCGCGGGGCGCTCCCCGCGCGCTTCCCCCTCCAGCTCCTCCAGCCGCCAGTAGACCCCCGTCATCGCGGTCGCGCGCTCGAGGGCCTCCTCGACCGTGGCCCCGGGCGGGACCCACAGGGTCCCCTCAGCGGGGCCGCGCAGGTCGAGGGCCAGCCCGCTGGCGCGGATCGCGCGGGCCAGGTCGCTCAGGGTGCCGCTCACGCCGCGAGGGAGGATCGCGCCCAGGAGCGGCGCCGCGCGCTCGCTGCGCGCGCGCTGCTCCGCCTGCCACTCCGCGCCCGCCTTGGCCTCCGCAGCCGTCTCGAGCACGACCCCGCGCGGGTGGTGACGCAGCGAGAGCCCCGTGCGCTCGGACAGGGCCGCGAGCGCTTCCTCGAGCGGAAGGCGCGAGAGCTGGAGGTCGACGGGGAGCTCCTTCGACTCCCTGGCGGACGAGCTCAGGAGGAACTCGGCGCCCGTAATGTCGGACAGGAAGGTCAGCACCTCGTCGAGGGGAGTCTGCTCGAAGCGGAGGGTCACGCGCCGCTGCAAGAGCGCTTCGTTCCGCTCCGCCTGGGGCTCCGCCGCGCGCTCGACCGCGACCCCCACGTAGGGGGAGCTCTTGCACTCGCCGCGCGTGATCCGGATCCCGCCCTCCCCGTCTCGCTCGTAGTCCAGCTCCTCGCTGCAGCAGAGGATCAAGGCCAGGGCGTTGCGGAGCGCGATCCCCTCGAGCCGCAGCCTGACGCTCAGGCCCTCGGCGCGGATCCAGGCGCGCAGCTCCTCGCTGAGGTGGATCGTGATCCCGCTCGCCTGGCTCAGCTCGGACAGGGCGTCGAGCAGGGGGTGCTCGTCGTAGTGGAGACTGGCGCGCAGGTGATTCAAGCGCGCGTCGAGGCGCCGCGCTGCGGGCGAGAGGCAGGGGTCGCCCAGGGCGTCGAGGGGCCCGGACCAGGCCGCGATCGTCAGCGCCCGCTTGCGACCCTTCCCCGCGGCGGAGGAGAGCGACGCGACGGAGACGCGCTCCGACTGAAGCCGGTCAGCAGCGCGCTCTGGATCGCCCGCAGGCGCGGGCGCCCGCGACGCCGAGCTCGAGCGAGCCGCCGCGACCTGCACCCGCCGCTCGGGAGAGGCCGGCGAGTCCGTCGCGGCGGCGCTGGCTGCGCTGGACCCGCCCGGGGCGGAGCCCTCGTCGTCGAGCGCCAGGGAGGCGAGCGCGGCGAGGGCGATCAGGGAGGCGAGGGCGAGGGCTGGCTTCACCCTTCCCTACACGCCCGAGGACCCCCGCGAGTTCCCTAGCGCTGGGGCTCGTGACCCTTCCACCGAGGCCTCTACCCCTGTACCGGAACTTGCGACGCGCAGCACTAGTCCTGTTACTAGCGGTCCTCGCAAGCTCGGACTCGTGCAGGATCCAGGCTAGGGTGCCCTCGCGGAGGACCCATGCCCCACCAGCTCAGCAAGCACCCCGTCCACCTCGGCCTCGGCGCGACCGCGTGCAGCGAACCCGAGTTCACCGGCATGGAGTGGTATGCGGGCTACGGCGAGCGCCACGCCGCGGACGGCGTCGAGGGCCGGTTGGTCTCGATGCACACCTTCGAGAGCTCCTGGGAGGGCTGGGAGATGCACCCTCAGGGCCACGAGGTGGTGGTGTGCACGGCGGGCGAGCTGACGCTCCTGCAGGAGCTGGAGGGGGAGGTCCAGCGGGTCACGCTCCGGCCCGGCGAGTACGCGCTCAACCCGCCCGGCGTGTGGCACACGGCCGACGTGAGCGGGAGCGCCACGGCGCTCTTCATCACCGCCGGGGTCGGGACCGAGCACCGGCCGCGCTGAGTGTGCGCGCGCGCAAGGCGCCCCAGAGCTACTTCCTCAACGCCTGCTCGAGCCTGCTCGAGCTGGCGCGCGGTCCGACCTGGACCGCTCGCGTCGGCGCCCTGCTCGCGCTCCCGCCCTTCCTCTTCGTCTCGCTGCTCATCTACTGGCTGGTCCTGATCGACCTGCTCGCCTTCGCGGTCCGCTACGCGCTCTACCTCCAGTCCGAGCGCAGCGACCCCGAGGTCACCCTGCGCCGGCTGACCTTCAAGCGCGGCTACGAGCTGCGCGACGGCGGCGAGTTCTTCGAGCTCACGACCCTCCCCGGCGCGCTGGCGCTGCCGGTGTTCCTGATCGGCTCGGCCGCGACCTGGACCCTCGGCGTGCTGCCCCTGCTGGCGGGCCCGCTCCTCTCGGCCGGTGTGGTCCCGGCCGCCCTGCGACCCCTCCTGAGCGCCATGGGCTCGGCCCCGCCCTGCGCCTGGCTGGAGTGGGCCTTCGGCGCGCTCTGCCTGGCGGTGACCAGCTTCCACGTGTGGCACGCGCAAATGAGGGTGCTCGTCGAGCGCGGCGGGATCGTGGTCGTCGAGCGCCGGACCCTGCGCGGGCTGGAGCGGGCCGAGGGGCGCGGCGAGGACGCCCCCCGCTTCGAGCTGCAGCGCGCGGACCTCGTGGTCACGCTCCCGAGCGGAGAGACCTGGGCCAAGCTCGCGCTCGCGCACGACTACGACCTGACGCAGGAGGTGAAGGCGGCCCTGGCCCGAATGGAGGGACTGCTGGAGGAAGGGGATCCGGGGGGAGCGTAGGCAGGCTCCTACCCCGCCTCCTCGCGCCGGCGCAGCAGGCGCAGCAGGCGGGTGTCCGGCGGCGGCGGGCTGTAGAGGTCGTCCCAGGCCCGATCGACCCGCCGCAGCGCCTCGTGGATCGGCTCCGGCACCAGCAGCACCTCGCCCTCCTCGCCCTGCTCCTCCCGAATCAGCGTCAGCTCGTGCAGCTTGCGCAGCGCGTCCTCGACGTCGAAGCGGATTCGCGCCCGGTAGCGGTCCCACACCAGCTCGCCGGCCTTGGCGCTCAGCTCGCTCTCGCTCATTCCCTCGGGCTGGGCGAGCAGGAGCGCGTAGGCGAGCAGGACCTCCTTGGTGTCCTCTTCGCCGGCCATCCGCGCCAGGCGTCCGAGCACGCTCCGGTTGCTCGCGAGGGTGATCGCGTAGAGGTGCTCGGCCAGGGCCGTGACGTAGGAGCTGCGGATCTGGGTGTAGTTCAGCGCGGTCTTGCCGCCGTAGAAGCCGGCCAGGAGGAGGCCGACCGGGAGCAGGACCAGCTTGAAGGGCACCGCCAGGAGCTTGGTCAGGCTCGGCGCGTAGGTGTAGGCCAGGCGAATGATCTTCCAGGCCGAGTAGGCGCCCGCCCCGCCGCTGCCGCCCAGCTTGAGCTTGTCGAGCAGCTTCATCTTGATCCGCACCGTCGGCAGCAAGAGCTCGAGGTCCTGCTTGGGCACGTCCTTGAAGAGCTTGCAGAGGACGAAGGGTTCCTCCTTGGTCCGGACCACGATCGCGACGCGCTTGTAGGTGTCGAGCTCGTTCTCCTGGAGCCGGAACAGCTTCTTGGCCCGGCGGAGGCGCACGGCCTTGGCGCCGCGCCCGCGCGTGTAGACGGCCAGGCGCTCGATCGCCGCGAAGTCGGCGTCGATGTGGAAGTTGGTCAGGACCTCCTCGTCCGCCTTGGTCAGCAGCTGGCTGCGCTCGACCTTGTCGAAGTTGGCCCGCTCGAAGAGGCCGTCGACCCAGTCGTAGAGGCGCTCGAGCGGCGTGTCCCGCCCGGGGGTCGGCACGGGGATCGTCTCGTCGTCGGGGTCGTAGGGCGCGTAGAGGGTCTCGGCCGTGCGGGTCTGGGCCGAGGCGGCGTGCTGGTAGAAGGCCTCGACCACGCGCGCCAGCTCCCAGAACGCGCCGCGCTCCTCCTGAGCGAGCAGCGCGCTCAGCTCGTGGAGCAGGTGGGGGATCCGGCAGGGGATGAAGCGGGTCAGGTGCACCGGCTCAGGTTATCCCCTCGGGTCTACTCCAGCGCGCGCAAGGCGGCGTAGACCCGCTCCAGCGCGCCCGCGTCGACCCAGGCCCCCAGCTCGCTCCCCTCGTGGCGCAGCGCGCGCCGCCCGCCGCTCGCGGGGCCCAGCTCGAGCACCTCGCGCCCGCCGTTGCCGACCACGACCAGGCGCTCGGGATCGTCGCCGAGCGCCGCCCGCACCTCGGCGGCGTCCTCGATCCAGCCGCTGACCTCGAGCGCGCACAGCGCCTCGCAGGCCTGCAGCCCCTCGGCCTTGGCCCGCGGGGTGCAGGTCAGCGGGCGCGCGGTCCCGGTCGTGACCAGGTCGTAGCCCCCGCGTCGCCGGATCAGGCTCCGCTCGACCCCCTCGCGCAGCCAGTGCACTCGCCGGAGCCCGCCCGCGACCTGACGCACGACCTCGCGCCGCAGCAGCCCCTCGGCGCGCAAGCGCTCGTCGAGCCGACGCGCCTCGGCGGCCACGACCTCGACGGCGAAGCCCTCGCCCGCGAGGAACCAGCGCTCGCCCGTGGACCACAGCCGCAGCGCCTGAGGCGCCTCGCCCGTGACCGAGAGCTCGAGCTGGAGCGCGCCGGGCGGCGGTGCCCCGGGCGCGGGCCCCAAGGCCTCGAGCAGGAAGAGCGAGCTGAGCGCGCCGTAGACCCGCGGCCCGTCGACCGGGCGCGGGTCCCCCGCGAGGCGCGGCTGAGGCCGCAGCAGGAGGGTCAGCTCGCGACCGCCGGGGCGGCGCACGACCAGCCGCTCGACCCGCTCGCGCTCGCCCCGGACCAGCGGGCGCAGGAACCAGGAGCGCGCGACGGGCTCGAGCTCCTG
The DNA here is from genome assembly GCA_937911525.1 of uncultured bacterium. Lineage (GTDB taxonomy): Bacteria > Planctomycetota > J058 > J058 > J058 > NORP233. Next base: position 7,938 of record CALDQK010000432.1, on the reverse strand, counting down.
GGTCACGAAGTCGTTGACGACGACCGTCCGCGGGGTGAGGACCTCGCCCTCGCGGACGCGCGCGAAGAGCCCCAGCTTGTTGGTGTCGACCCGGAAGCCCTGTTCGCGCAGCAGGTCGCGCGCGACGCCGGTCAGGCGCCCGGCCCACACCTCTGCCAGCAGCCCGCCCGCGCCGTCGCGCAGCCGGATCTGGCGCGCGTGCTCGGGGTCGACCTTCCACTCGGCGTGCTTGGCCGGGTCGGCGCCGGCGACGCGCTCGATCCGCCAGCCGCGCAGGCGCGTCAGGAGCGCGTCGGGCAGCCCGGCTCGGGCAGGGATCCCCCCGTGGCTGGCCACGACCCAGCCCTCGCCGCGTCGCTCGAGGCGGAGCTGGTCCGCGCCGCGCTGGAGCTCGATCGCCGCGACCTTGCTTGGGTCGAAGCGGAGCAGGACCTGGCCGACCTCGTCGGCGCGCGGGCGCGTCAGGTGCACGACCAGGCGCGCGCCGCAGAGGACGAGGATCAGCGCGCTCAGCAGGTGGACCCGCCGGCTCACGCCGCGCCTCCCTCGGCCAGCGAGCGGCGCAGGGCGGTGGCGCGCCGCCCGCGCTGGAGCTCGAGCCAGCTCAGGCGACCCAGCCCCAGGGCGAGCAGCAGCAGCGGCCAGGCGAGGTTGATCACCCAGGCGTAGCGATCGCGACTCAGCCCGAGGTAGGTCTGCTCGCGCCCGCCGAGCAGGGGCGCCGTCTCGCGCGCGCGGATCGAGGCCAGCGAGCCGTCGGCCAGGGCCCACTCGGCCAGGTTCAGGAGCAGGTTGCGGTTGTTGGACTGGCCCAGGTAGGCGGGGCGGAGGAAGTCCGTGTCGCCGACCACGATCAAGGTCGCCTCGCCGCGCGGCGAAGCCAGGGGGCGCGCGAGGGGGTCCTCGCCGCCGCCCGCCTCGGGCAAGAGCACCGGCCCCGGCTTGCCCGCCCACGGGCTGACGAGCTCGGCCCGCCGCGCGACCGCCAGCGAGCGCGGCTTGCGCTGGGCCGGGTCGAGACGGAGGGGCTGCGCCGGGTGCACGTTCAGCGCGCCCTCCAGCGCCCAGGCCGGCTCGGTCGTGAGCAGCACGCTCCCCTCGGCCTCGAGCGTGACCTCCGCCGCGAAGGGCAAGAGGAGCTGGCCCAGCCCGGCCGCGATCGGGCTCTCGGCCGAGGTCTGCGCGCTGGGGAGGAGGAAGTAGGGGTAGCGCGTCTGGACCGTGCCCTGGGCCGTCTTGATCGGCCACACCCGCGGCGAGACCTGGGCCACGAGCCCCGGCCCGAGGCGCACGCCCCAGGCCGCGAGCGCGCTCCCGAGCGCGCCCAGGCGCAGGGGCTGGCGCAGCCAGGGCTGCCCGCTCGGCGCGGCGTGGCTCTCGGCGAGCAGGATCAGCCGGCCGCCGCGCTGGAGGTATTGATCGAGCACGTAGACCTCGCGCTCGCTGGGCGGGATCGGCGCTGCGTAGAGGAGCAGGTCGACGCCCTCGGGCACCTCCTTCTCGCGGCGCAGGTCGAGCTCCTCGACCGAGGCCAGCCCGGCCAGCGCCTCGAGCGCGTCCTCGTACTGCCCGCTCCCGCGCCCGGCGACGGCGGCCCGCGGGCGCGAGCTGAGCAGCTTGCGGATCGCGAGCGCCAGCTCGTACTCGAGGTTCACCCGCGGGTCGATCGCGACCGGCACCGCCGCGGGGGGCCTCCCCTCGTAGAAGCACACCACCCCCGCGTAGACGGTCTTGACCGTCATGCCGCCCTCGCCGTCGGGGACCTGCAGCTGGAAGCGCTCGACGCCCTGGCGCTCGGCGTCGGCCTGGAGCTCGGGCGTGGCGGGGTCGATCACCTCGAGGCGCACCCGCTCCGCGCCCTCGGCGTCGAGCGCCTCGAGCAGGTCGAGCACGCTCCGGATCGCGGGCTGCGTCGCCTCGGGCAGGCGCGTCTGACTGAGGTAGGCCCGCACCAGCAGCTCGCCCTTGACCTCCGAGACGAGCCGCCGCGTGGCGGGGCTGAGCGAGTTCAACCCGCCCCGGGTCAGGTCGAGGCGGCGGTTGAGCGCGCGCTGCCCGCCGAGGTCGATCCAGAGCACGAGCGCCACGAGGGCCAGGCCGGCCGCGAGCCAGGCCTCGCGCTTGCCGTGCACGCGGCGCTCGACGAGGAGCACGTTCAGGAAGAGCGCGAAGGTGGTCACGCCGCCGAAGTAGGCCAGGCTGCGCGTCTCGAGCAGCCCGCGCGCCAGGGACTCGTAGTGCGGCCCGACCGCGAAGCCCGCGCCGGCGAGGACCCAGGAGCGCGGCAGGTAGAGCGCGGCGCGCTCGATCAGGAGCGGGTCGCCGAGCAGGTTGAGCAGCAGGCAGGCCAGGGCACCCACGAGGAAGGCCACCTCCTGGCTCGAGCTGAGCGCCGAGCCGAGCATCCCCAGGGCGAGGAAGGTCGCCGCGAGCAGGAAGGCGCCCAGGTAGCCGGCCAGGACCTGCCCGGGGTCGAAGGCCGAGAAGGGCGAGAGGGTCAGCGGCAGCCAGGCCCCGAGCAGGAGCGCGAGGGCGACGACCGCGAGGCCGGCGAGGTATTTGCCGAGGACGGCCTGGGTCGGCGAGAGCGGGAGCGAGAAGAGCAGCTCGAGCGTGCGGGCGCGCTTCTCTTCGGCCCAGAGGCGCATCGCCGCGGCCGGGGCCAGGAGCACGAAGGCGTAGCGCAGGCCGGCGAAGTAGTCGCGCAGGTCGGCCACGTTGCGGGTGAAGTAGCCGCGCAGGCCGAGGACAGCGCCCGCGACCAGGAACGCGGCGACGAACACCCAGGCCGCGGGGCGACCGAAGAACGCGCCCAGCTCGCGGCGAGCGAGGGCGAGGATCTGGGTGAAGGCCGGCGGACGCGGAGCCGGAGCCGGGGTCGGTGCCGGGGCAGCGGGGCCGTGATCGGGACCGGAGTCCACAGAGGTCGAGTCCTTGGAGTCCGAGCTCTGCTCTCCTTCAGCCGACGCTCCAGGCGCCTCCGCTCCGGCGACAGCCTCTGTGAATCTCGGTGTTCTCTGTGGTTCATGACCGGGCTCATGGCTCGCGAGCCCCGAGTCCGCCTCACCCACCGCGCCCTCGCCCTCCGAGGGCCCCACCTCGTCCTCGCTCACGAGCGCCGCCCGAGGGTCAAGGCCGCGAACACGTCCTCGAGCGCCACGCGCTGCGGCGCCAGCTCGACGAGCACGCGCTCGGAGTCTCGCGCCCAGGCGAAGAGCCGCGCGGCGAGGTCCTCGACCCCCTCCTCCGGCCACACCCGCACGCGCCCGCCGCCGAGCCCTTCCACGCGGGCCACGCCCGCCACTCCCTCGACCGCCGCGCTCAGCTCCTCGCCCCCGCCCTGCACGGCGACCTCGACCGCGCCGCCCGTGATCCGCTCGCGCAGCGCGCCGACGCGGTCGTCGGCGACCACGCGTCCCTGGTGGATCACGACCACCCGCTCGCAGGTCGCCTCGACCTCCGAGAGCACGTGGCTGCTGAAGAGCACGGTCCGCTTCTCGCCCAGCTCCGAGACCAGGCTGCGCATCTCGAGCACCTGGTTGGGGTCGAGCCCGCTGGTCGGCTCGTCGAGCACCAGCACGGGCGGATCGTGCAGGAGGGCCTGGGCCAGACCCAGGCGCTGGCGGTAGCCCTTGGACAGGTCCGAGACCGCGCGCTCGGCGACCTCCTCCAGGCGGCAGCGCGCGACCACGCGTCCGATCGCGGCGCGCCGCTCGTCGCGCGTCAGGCCGCGCACCCGGCCGACGAAGTCGAGCAGCCCGGTCACGAGCATTTCGTCGTAGAGCGGGCAGTGCTCGGGCAGGTAGCCCAGGGTGGCCCGGACCGAGAGCGGGTCGCTGGCCACGTCGAAGCCGCCGACCGCGACCCGGCCCGCGCTGGGCGCGAGGTAGCTCGCGATCACCTTCAGCGTCGTCGACTTCCCCGCGCCGTTGGGCCCGAGGAAGCCGACCACCTCGCCTCGCCCCACGGCGAAGGAGACCTCGCGCACGGCCTCGTAGCTGCCGTAGCGCTGCGTGAGCGACTCGACTTCGATCACGCGCGCATGCTACCGAGCGAGAGGGCGGGGCGTGCAGGCTAAGCTATGGCCATGAAGCCTTTCCTCGCCCTCACCTTCGCGCTCCTCCTCTCTCTCCCGACCTCGGCTCAGGACGAGGTCGTTCACCTCCGGGACTACGACGTAAGCGGCCTCAACGAAGGCCTCGTCGCGAACCGGCTGACCTGCGACCTGCACTTTCACTTGACGAAGAAGGGCCACGTCAAGTGGGCGACGGTGGTCGAGCGGCTCCCCGAGCTGCGACGGATCTTCGAACCAGCCGGCGTGCAGCTCCGCGTCGCGTCGGCCCGACTGATCGAGATCCCCGCCGCCTGGCACAGCCTGAAGCCCCACCGCGGGGACCCGCCCGCCAAGGAGGCCACCACCTTCTACGGCAAGTACGGAGCCTCGAGCCGCCTGGCGCCCGCGACCGAGCGCGTGTTCCGCGGGGTGATCGGCAAGGAGGGACCGGGGGCGGTCTCCAGCGTGCACTTCGTCAGCATTCGCAAGGTCGACACCGGCTGGTGGGAGCGCGGCTCGGACGGCGCCTGGCGCTACGAGACCGCGGGGACCAGCGCCTGCTCCTTTCCGCCCTACATGTTCGCGGACCGGATCCCGGCGCGGCTGCGCGGAGTGATCACCCTCAGCAGCGGGAGCGCGGCGAGCCGCACCCTGGCGCACGAGCTCGGCCACAAGCTGATCAACGTCTCCCACGAGGGCGTCGGCCGAGACCCGCAGGGCGAGCAGTGGGGACCCGACGACCTCATGATCTACGGCCGCGGAACGCGGATCCCCGCCGGCGCCGAGGGCCGCTTCCAGCGTGAGCGCCTCCAGAAGAGCCCCTTCCTCTACCGGACCGTCGCAGGAGAGCGCCGCTTCAACCCGCCCTACAAGGAGGGCGGGCACTACTGGGACCCGATCTACGCGGGCCTGTGGGCCGAGGAGCCGCCCAAGCGCGAGCGCGCACGGGTCCAGCAAGGGATGGCGGACCGGCTCCCGAGCGACGCCGAACCCGATCACGCCAGCCCTCGGGGTGGCCCCCGCTAGGCGCTGGGCGCCTCCCCCAGGGCCCACGCGCTGACCGCGGCGCAGGCCGCCTCGCGGTCGCCCTCCTGTACGTGGCTGAGCAGATACTCCGGCTGCGCCGCGCCGGGGACCTCGCCGCCCGAGGCGACGAAGGCCGTGAGCGCGAGCGCGTAGCTGGCGTAGCTGGTGGGGGCGCCGGGGGCGCCGACGCCTTGCCACATGGACTCGGCCAGGACGCGCGCTTCGCCCGCCTGCTCCTCGTTCGGGTTCGCCAGCCAGGCCTCGATCAGCTCGAGCCCCGCGTTGAGCGAGAGCACGGCGGCCGGGATCGGGACTCCGCGGATCCGGTTGCGGGTCACCGCCGCGCCGTAGCGGACCAGGGCCTCGGTCGAGAGCTGCTCGAGCTCGCGCAGCATCCCCGCGTCGTCGGGGATCGGGCGCCGGGACCGGTGGTCGAGCAGCTGCGGGGCGTCGGGCGACTCGAGCGCCCGGCGCGCGGGGGCGTAGCCGACCAGGGCCGCGATCCGCAGCCGCTCCGCGGGGAGCTCACCCACCCGCAGCCTGGCCAGCAGGTAGGCGACCTCCTCCTCTTCGCCGCCTCCCTGACGGAAGCGGCGCTCCAACTCGCGCAGGTGCTCGTCGCGCATCTCAGCGCTGCGTAGCGGAGAAGACCGACACCGAGGCCGTGACCTGGCCGTTGACGACGTCCGTGTCCCACACGTAGAGCCGATCGCCCGAGGGCGAGGCGGTGATCAGGGCCGCGCCCTGGAAGGCGCGTCGCTGAATCGGCAGCGGGCAGTTGGGTGAATTCTGCGACTGAGCCTGCGCCACCGGCAGGACCTGGCGCTCTCCCTGGGGGGTCTGGGGCAGCAGCTGCACCACGAGGTTCAGGGCGAGCAAGGTCGCGATTACGAGCAGCAAGTTCCGGTTGTTCGACGCCATCGTGTGGCCTCCCTTCGAGCCCGGAGCTGATCACGCCTGGCGCTCCAGGGCCAGCAATCCCAACGACTTATACGCCATCCCTGTCGGATGCCCCTGCACAATGGGGGTCAGTTGGGGCACTCCCCCAGCGCTGGGGGGTCGGGATCGTGGGGCGCGCTAAGTCGTTGAGTTTTCGAGACCAACATCACTTGCTCGTTATCAACAGAGGTTTTTTCCAAGAGACCCTCCAGGGCTCGTATGAATTTTCCGATCCACTACTAGACCTGGGGTACTGGTCCTTGGGCATGTGGGGGAGAGACCGATGAACGAGCGGATGGCTGGAATCCTGCGGGGCGCGACCAAGAGCCTGAGCGTGCGTGAGCTGCGCAAGGCCAAGATCGAGAACGTGCAGGTGATCGAGCGCTCGCGCTTCGTCGAGCTGATGCAGAAGCTCGAGGAGGCCGAGGCCGAGCAGGCGCAGGCGCCCAAGGGCAAGAGCGGCAGCAAGGACCCGACCCAGCGTCGGCTCGAGCGCCTGCTCCACGAGAACGCCAAGCTCGGCAAGGACAAGAAGGAGCTCGAGCACGCCAAGGGCCTGGTCGAGGCCGAGCGCGGCCGCCTGCAGGCCGCCCTCGACGAGGTGACCCAGGCGCTGGGCCGCGAGGTCGGCAGCAAGCTGCAGGAGGAGGACCTCAAGGGCCTGCTCAAGGAGCGCGCCAAGCTGCGCCAGCAGGTCGCCGGGCTGGAGACCAACCTCAAGAAGCTGCAGAACAGCGCCCGCGACCGGATGGACGAGGAGCTCTCGCGCAACGCCGAGCTCGAGCGCAAGTTCGACGCGGTCTCCGCCGAGCGCGACGAGCTGGCCCGTGAGCGCGATCGCTTCGACGTCGAGGTCGAGGGCCTGCGCCACGACCTGGAGCAGTTCCGCGACGAGCGCGACCGGATGGTCGACGAGCGCGACGCCATGGCGACCGAGCGCGACGCCTTCCGCGAGGAGCGCGACAAGATGCGCCGCGAGCGCGACGCCTTCCGCGAGGAGCGCGATAGCTACCTCAAGCGGAGCGCGACCCTGGGCGAGGAGCTCGCCGCCCTGCGGCGCGAGCTCGAGAGCGCCCGGACCGAGGTCGCCGAGCTGGCCCACGCCCTGGAGGCCGACGCGGTGCAGCTCGCCGAGCTGACCACCGAGAAGCGTCAGCTCCAGCAGCAGGTCGCCGAGTTCGTGGCCAAGGAGGAGGAGGCCGCCAAGGCCGAGGCGGAGGCCGAGCAGGCCGAGCCCGCCTCCTCGCCCAGCGTCACCGCGCGCCCCAGCTATGAGCGCCGCTCGCCGAGCGCGCGCACCAAGCAGGGCAACAAGGACTTCGGCTTCGGCTTCGGCTTCGGCGGCAAGGGCCGCTAAGGAACGCTCTGGTGGCTTTGCTCGATCGCAGCTTCGGTTCGTCGACCCGCGCCCGGGACCTCCCGCGCGCAGCCGTCGAGATCATCGCCCGCCTCTCGGCGGAGCGGAACCGGCTGCGCGACGAGGTCGCCCGGCTGCGCGCCGAGCTGCGTCAGGCTCCCTCGCTGGACGACCTGGCCCAGCTCCGCGCCGAGCGCGACGCCCTGGCTCGCCAGCTGGCGGGCGCCCACTCGCGCCTCAGCGAGCAGAGCGGACAGCTCCGCCGCCAGCGCCGGCAGAGCGAGGACCTCGCGGCGAGCGACGAGCTCGGCCGCCTGCGCGAGACGGCCGAGCGCCTCGAGCGCGCGGCGGCTCGCCTCGAGCAGGCCAGCCGCGCCGCGGCCCGGCCGACGAACACGACTCCGGCGCCCAGCGCGGCGCCCCACGGCGCGCCTGCACCGCCGGCGCGCCCACAAACCACGACCCGTCCCATGCCCCGTGGGGGAGGCATGTTGGCGGGCCTGCTGCGGGCCAACGTCGAGCTCCGTCAGCCCGCCGGTGAGGCGACTCACGCGGCGGCGGC
>CALDQK010000431.1 GCA_937911525.1 uncultured bacterium | reverse complement strand
GGCGCGGCCGAGGCGGATCCGGACCCGCAGGGGGGTCGGCAGCTGCAGCTCGGCGTAGGCCTCGCCGACGTTGATCTCGTCGCCGCCGTTGAACTCGGGGTCGAGCGAGAGGGTCTCCTCGACCATGCGGCCGGCCGCGAACTCGGCCCGAAATCCCCAGTCCCAGCCCGCCTCGTCCTTGAGCGAGCGGCTGAGCGAGAGCGTCGTCCACACCAGCCCGAAGGTGTCGTGGTCGGGGTCGCTGACGCGGAGCAGGTTGCGGTCCTTGCGCGGGCCGCGCGGGTCGTTGGTGTTCCACACGTAGTTGCCGACCACGTCGCCGTGCAGCTCGATCCGCTCGGCGAGGTTCTGCAGGATCGAGGCCGGCCCCTGCTTGGGCTCGTCCTCCCCGGGCTGGGGCGGCGGAGGCTCCTGAGGCAGCGTCGGCGTGACGCCCTCCAGCGCGTTCAGCCGCTCTTCGAGCGCCTTGACCCGCTCCTCGAGCGCTCGCTCGCGCGCGCTGGAGGTGCCCGCCGGAGCGTCGTCGGCGGGGAGCGGCGCGTCGTCGGCGGGAGCGCTCGGCTCGCTCGGGTCGGCGAGGGCGTCGTCCGCCGCGGGGGGCGGGGGAGCGGGCGCCTCGCCTTGAGCGAGCGCCGGAGCGCACACGAGCAGGGCGAGGGCGAACAGGAGCGGCGGAGCGCGCATGGGACCTCCGAATCACACGAAGCGGGCGCGCAGGCTGACGGAAGGGGACTCTGAGTTCAACCCTCGTCGGCCTGCGCGCCCGACTCGCCCTGAGAGGCGCGCTCTAGAAGTGGTGGCGGTAGTAGCCCGTCGGGCCGCCGTAGTAGCCCGGCTGGACGTAGTAGTAGGGGCGAGCGTGGGCGGGGTGGTCCCCGACCACGAAGGGCACCGACTCGGTCAGGCGCCCGCGCTCGTTCTCGATCGCCCAGCAGAGCTCGACGCTCGAGACGTCGCGCAGCTCGAGCTCAGCGGGGAGCGCGAAGGTGTAGCGCACGCGCTGCTGTTCGCCGGGGTCGACGAGGAAGTCGTCGCTCAGCGCCTGCTCGGGCTCGGTCACGATCATCTGACCGTCGTAGGTGTGCACCTCGAGGCTCACGTCCTCGAGCTGGAGCTGGGTCGCGCCGTCGTTGCGCAGGCGGAAGTTCAGGGCGACCTCGCTGGGGGTCGTGCGCTCGCCCACGGTGTTGCTGATCTCCTGGGCCCAGATCTTGGCGTCGCCGACGTTGCGACCGTCCATGATCAGCTCGAGGTAGGCGACCTCGGCTTCGCGTTGGCTGTGGTGCGCGACCGGCTCGAGGTCGCGGGTCACGGTGCAGCCGCAGCTCAGGGCGGCGAGGAGGGCGCAGGCGGCGAGGGGCAGGCGGATCATGGGAGGTGTGTCCTTTCGGGGCTGAATGGGCGAGGTGACTCGGGTCGGCGCTAGGCGGTGACGTCTCGCTTCTGCGCGAAGGAGAGCACCGTCGCGATCAGGAAGACCACGAACAGGACCTTCGCGATCCAGGCCGAGGCGCCGGCCACACCGCTCAGGCCGAACAGGCCAGCGATCAGGGCGAACACGAGGAAGGTCAGGGACCAGGACAGCATTTCGAGCTCCTCTCGAAGGGTTGGTTGAACGAGCTATTCAGTGCGAAGCCCATGCCAAGCCCAAGGTCCTGAGCTCGGCCGGCGTCGGGTCTCCTGGGGCCACTCCCGTCGCGCGAGGGGTCGCGTCCGTCCCCGCGTGACAGCGCGCGTGAGTCAGGAGCCGAGCGGCTCGGAGCCCACACGAGCGCGAGCCCAGCCAGAGAGGCTGGGCTCGCTCGGTGTCGGCTCGGGTCGGCCTATTGTCGCAAGGCGACCTTGATCATCTCGAGGACCTCGTTGACGTCCTGCTCGTTGCGCTTCTGGACCATGGCGTGGCCGCTCTCCACGTAGATCACCTCGTCGCCGCGCAGGATCACGATCGAGGGCGCCGCGCTCAGCTTGAAGGTCTGGCGGGCGAACTCACCCTTGGTGTCCATGAGCAGGGGGGTGTCGCCGCCCTCCTCCGCGTAGACCTGGGCCAGCTGCGTGACCGAGGTGTCGAAGCCCTTCTGCTGGGCCTTGGTCAGGGGGGTCGCGATCGTCACCCACTCGACGCGGGGGTGCAGGCGAGTCGCTGCGTAGGCCTGGTTCATGGCGCGAGCGGGCGTCAGGTCGTCTTCGTCGTCGACCAGGCTCTTGGCCGCGCGCTTGAAGGCGTTCAGGGGCGCGGCGCGCTCGAGCTCGACCTTGGGGTCGACGAACTGCAGCACGAGGATCTCGCCCTCGTCGCTGAAGTCGGCCAGCGTATAGGGCAGCCCGTGGCAGTCCTCGAGCGTGGTGCTCATGGCGTTCGCGGCGCTGATGTCTTCGGGCTCGGGCGAGCCGCTCTCATTGGCCAGCAACGTCGTCGCGCTCGCCAGGGCGAGCAGGCTGAGGCTGAGGGCGAAGGCGGTCGTCTTGAGCTTCACGGCAATCTCCTTTGGGCTACCGAGGCCAGGCGTGCCCTGGCTCGGTCGCTGACCCAAGCGCAAGGCGCTGACCTCTAGCTAAGTCCTTCTGGATCGGGGCTGCGCGGCAGGCGGGACCCAATCGTCGAGACAAGCGCGTCCCGAAGGGACTGCGCCGGGGCGCTAGCCGCGAGAGTTCACCCGATCAGGCCCGGCCAGTAGCGCGAGAGGAGCGCTCTGCGAGGCGCGATCCGCTGCCACTCGGGGTCGCTGGGGTCGATCCGGGGTGAACCCGCGAAGAGCTGGTCGAGCTGCTCCTCGAGGTCGGCTCCCGCCTCGGCGTCTTCGAGCAGGAGCAAGACCTCGCTCTCCCAGTAGCAGCCGGTCACGTCGAGGTTGGCGCTGCCGACCCCGATCCGCTCGCCGTCGGCCACCAGCAGCTTGGCGTGGACCTGGGGGCGCAGCAGCGCCCACTCGGCGCGCCAGCCCTGGGCGTCGAGCAGGCCCAGCTCGGCGACGTCGGCGCCGGCGGCGGCCAGCCCGTCCACCCGGCCGCGCACGAGCTGATCGCCGACCTCGCGCATGGCGGGCGCGTCGGGGAAGGGGCGCGGCGGGTAGCCGAACTTGGGGCGGATGCTCCCGATCAGGACCCGCAGCTCGACGCCGCGCGCCAGCGCGGCCTGGAAGGCCTGCTCGAGCTCGTTGGCCAGGGGGAAGGAGTTGACGAGGGTCAGTCGCCGCTGCGCGCCCTCGATCAGCCACAGGTAGGCCTCCAGCGTGTTGGCGTCGCGCAGCCCCTCGTGGAGCACCAGCCGCCCGCGGCGCTCGCCGGCGGGCGCCGGCTCGCTCAGCTCGAAGGGTGCTCCGCCGGCGCCCGTCCAGGCCTCGAGGAAGGAGCGCTCCGCCAGCCCGGCCAGCGGGCCTTCGCAGACGGCGCCCGCGTCCAGCCAGGGCACGCGGTCCCAGCTCTGGGTCGGGTCGAGCTGGCGCTCGGCGAAGGACACGTAGTAGTGCTCGGCCAGGTTGCGGCCGGTCACGATCGCCCGCTCGCCGTCGGCGATCACCAGCTTGCGGTGGTTGCGCTGCTTGAGCTCGTCGATCCCCGGCAGCGCGGCCAGGGGGCGGAAGGCGCGCACCTCGACGCCCTGGACCGCGCTCAGCCGCTCGAGCAGAGGCATGCGCACGCCGAACACCTCGTGGCGGGTGTAGAGGGCGTCCACGATCAGGCGCACGGCGACGCCGCGCTTGGACGCGGTCTCGAGGCGCTCGGCCAGCTCGGCGGTGAACTCGTCTTCGCGCACGATGTAGACCTGGAGGTGCAGGCGCTCGCGCGCGCCCTCGATCAGGCCGAAGAGCTCGCGCCGGCCGCGCGCGTTGTCCAGCTCGATCTCGATCCGGTTGCCCGCCAGGGGCTCGGCGCCGCAG
>CALDQK010000430.1 GCA_937911525.1 uncultured bacterium | reverse complement strand
CCGTGGCGCGCGGTCCTGCCGGGCCCGCGGTGACGGCGCTGGCCCTCGACGACGAGGGGCAGCGGGCCGTGGCGCGCGCGGACCGGAGCCTGCGCGTCACGAGCCTGGGCGGCGCGCCGCGCCGCTTCGACGGGGCGCTGCGACCCCTGCGCGCGCTCTGCTTCGCGGGCGCGCGGATCGTCGGCGCCGACGACGAAGGTCGGCTGAGCGTGTGGAACCAGGCCGGCCGCGTCCTCGCGCGCAAGGAGCAGGCCCACGGCGGCGCCGTGCGCCTGCTGCGCCCCCTCGAGCAGGGGCGCCTCGTGGCCTCGGCCGGGGACGACGGCACCTGGCGGGTGTGGCTCCTCCCGCAGCAGCCCGGCGGCGAGCTGGGCGAGCTGGGCTCCTTCGTGACCGGGCTGGGGCCCCTGCGCGGGCTGGCCCTCGACGCGGCGGGCGGGCGCCTGCTGGCCGCGGGCGAGCGAGCGCTGGCCCTGTGGCCGCTGGACCACGCCGCGACCCTCGCCCGCCTCCAGGCCGGGCGCGGGAGCGAGGCAGGGCTGGCTCGCTGGCTGGCCTTCCGCGGCGCGCTCCGGCCGGCGCTCCTGCTCCAGCCCGCCGACCCCGAGGGCGCCGACGCCCTGCTGCGCGCGCGCGCGGCCTGGGAGCTGGACCTGCGCCACACCGCCCAGGCGGCGCTGGCCCGGGTCGGGGACGCCCTGCCCCCCGCCCACCTCGCCCTGCTCCAGCGCGCGCTGACCCGCGAGCTGGAGCTCGAGGGGAGCGTGCTCGGCGCGGTGCGCGAGCGGGTGCGCGGGTTGGCGCTCACGCCGGCCGGGCGGCTGCTGAGCGCCAGCCAGTGGGGCCAGATCCAGGAGCGCGACCTGGCCAGCGGCGCGCTGCTGCGGACCCTGGTCCGCCACGAGGACGACATCATTGGCTTCGCCCTCTCCCCAGACGGGTCCCTGCTCGGGATCGGCGACCGCCGCGGGAACGTCGGCGTGTTCGAGGCCAGCGGGCGGCGCCGCTACCTGGGGCTGGCCAAGGGCGCGGGCGGGGTCCAGACCCTGCGCTTCGCCCCGGACGGCCAGAGCCTGCTGGTCGCGCACTGGGACAAGACGATCCGCCGCTGGCCCCTCAGCGGCGGCGCGCCCGAGGTGCTCGCCCGCGCGGGCAAGCGCTACGTCAAGCGCCTGACCACCTCGCCCAGCGGGCGCTGGCTGGCGGGCTCGGACACCCGCGGCGGGGTCTACGTGTGGGACCTGCGCGGCGAGGTAGCGCCGGCGTTCTGGACCGCCGACGAGCGGGGCGACGCGGCGGGCCTGACCTTCCTGGGCGAGGACGAGCTCTTCGCCTGGTGCTCGCGCGCCAAGCGCTTCAAGGTCTTCGACCGCGCCGGGGCGACGAAGCGCGAGGGGGAGCTGGGCGGCGAGGGCTACCTGCGCTCGATCGCGGTCGACGCCGCGAGCAAGCGGGCGCTGGTCACGACGAGCGCCCGCTGGACGGGCCGCGGCGCGATCTGGGACCTCGAGCGCGGGCGGGTGCTCGGGGCCTGGCTGCAGCCCGACGCGGTGATGGTCACCCGCTTCCTGCCCGGCGGCGAGCGCGCGATCGTGGGCACCGGCGCGGGGCGCCTGCTGCTCCGCTCCCTGCCGGAGGAGCCGTAGCTGTCGCAACCAGCGAAAGCTCCTTCGCGTTCCTGAGCTGGAACGGGGAAAACTGGAAAACTGGAAAGCGCGGTGGCTGCTTGGCGTGGCTGCCTTCTTCGAGTTTTCTAGTTTTCACCGTTCATGGTCTCGATAGAGAGGGAGCTGTCGCTCTCTCCTTCGCGTTTCGGAGTGGGATTGCCCCGGTTTCGCGACAGCCTCTCAGCGCCGGAAGGCGCGCTCGTGCTCGCTCATGAGCCCGAGCAGGAACATGGTCAGGGTCGCGGCGACCGAGACGATCAGGAGGTTTCCGCCGCCCTGCTCGCCGACCTGCCAGGCCATGCGGACCCCGGTCAGGACCAGGGCTGCGATCCCGAGCGGGATCAGGTAGTCGCGCACGAGCCAGCGCAGCGTCAGGAGCAAGCCCGAGCTGCGGCGGGCCGCGAGCACCTCCTCGCCGCACACCGTGCAGCGCCCGTAGCGCGTGATCAGCCGCTCGCGACGGCACGTCTCGCACGCCTCGCGCGTTCGACTCGCCATGTCGACCTCCAACCCCCGCGCCTGCCTGGGCAATCCTCGTGCCACCCGAGTCGACGAAAGCGCGAGGGTTGAGGCGGGCGAAGTGTCGTTGAGCGTCGGAGCGACGCCGCGGGTCGACCCGGGCAGCCTGCGCTCGTGGTCCCTCCCGGCTACGCTGGCCGGGTGAGCGAGCCTCCCGCCAAGCGGCGCGTGACCCTCCAAGCTCAGCAGACCTGCCCGCTCTGCCGCGAGCCGGCCGGCGACGAGGCGCTGACCGTGTGCCCCCGCTGCGAGACGCTCTATCACGCCGAGTGCGTGCGCGACCTCGCCGGCGGGCGCTGCGCGACCCCTGGCTGCGCCAAGCCCCGCCAGGAGGGCAGCGTCTCGGCGCGCGACCCTTTGGCGGGGATCAGCGCTGAGCCGCTGCCCTCGGGCGGCTACGAGCTGCACCTGCTCCACAGGCTGCGGCGCTCGGGCGACGCGCTCCACCTCGAGCCCGACCTCGACCTCACGATCGTGCTCGTGCTCGGCGGCGGCTCCCTGGCCCTGGGGGCCGGGTTCGTGGCCTTCGACGCCCCCTTCGGGTTGCTCCTCCTGCCGGGCATGGTCTTCGCCATGAGCCTGCTCGGCCTGTGGCGAACCCGCCAGCGCGGGGAGGAGGACCTGCGGGTCTACCTCGACCGCCCAGCCGATCGGCTCGAGGCGAGGGGCGGCAAGGGCCAGCCGCTGAGGACGACCTGCTCGGCCGTGGCCGCGGTCCAGTTCAACCTCGGCAACACCTACACCTACCTCGAGGACGGAGAGCGGCGAGAGGCCCAGGCCCTGCAGCTCGGGTTGGTCCTCGCGAGCGGCGAGCGCCACCTGCTCCTGGAGGCCATGGAGCAGGACGGGCTCTACCGCTTCGCGCACGAGCTCGCGGAGTATCTGGAGGTGCCGCTGCTCGACTCGACCGAGGACGAGTAAGCGGAGGCGTGGCCTCACACGAAAGCAGCGCGCCCGAGGGCGCGCTGCTCGATCTGCGGAGGCGGGCGGGAGCCCTAGCTCAGGGAACCCGGCCAGGGGTCGCGGCGGTGGTGACGCGGAAGGTGTTGTTCCAGTCTTCGCTGGTCTCGTCGTCTCCGCCGACGCCGTTGCCGTTGGCCTGGTTCTCGTTGCCCTCGTTGTAGTTGGTCCGCTCGATCGAGGTCGAGTTGGTGGCACCGATCCTGGCCTGGGAGCCGGAGGCGGTCTCCATGTTGAAGGTCGAGGTGTCGCCCGCCACGTTGACGGCGCCACCGTCCGGGCCGTCCACCATCTCGCCGGTCTTGACCGTGCGAGTGTTGGTGCCGTTGTCACCAGCCGCGACCCAGAACACGTAGTCGATATCGGTGACCAGGTCGAGGGCGGCCTGTCCCTGCCAGAAGAAGAGGATGACGCCTTCACCCGTGTCCGTGAGCGTGACCTGTGCACTGACTGGGTTCTGGGCGAAGTTGAGCAGCGCCGCGCCGTCCCAGGTCCGCATTTGGGTCTGGCCGGTCGCCACATCACGCAGCGCGAACACTTGCGTTCCTGCTGGCAACCCCGCGCCATAGACCGCATTGAAGTCGGTTCCGTCAATCGCAACAACAATGACTTCGCCTGGTGCCATCTGCGCGTTCGCAGGGAAGCGAACGCTGAAGTCTGAAGTGTTCGTGGCAGCAGCGGGCCCAAAGCCATCACCGGTCGGCAGCAGCCAATACTTGTGATTGGTGCCCGTGCCGCCGTTCTGAACAGCTCCACCGGTGAATGCGGAATCGGTGAGGTGGTAGGCGTTGATCGCGACGGTCAGGGGCGTGGGGTTGAAGATCTCGATGAACTCTGTGCCGAAGTAGGCCACCTCGGAGATCAGCAGGTGGTCGTGGATCCCCAGCCGCACCGGACCGAAGATGTCGGTGAAGTTGCCGGTCGGGGTGATCGCCTGGCTGTTGCTCGCGTCGACGGCGCCGATCGCGGCCGCGCTGGTGACGCGAATGTCGACCGTCTGACCGATCATGGCCTTCGTGGTCGTGATCCCCGTTCCGTCGAGGACGACGAAGAACTGGGTCGAGCTCCCCGCCGCCACCGTGACGCCCGTGCCGAGCGCGACCGTCAGCGTGCCGTCGTTGCTCGGGAAGCCGGGCTGGGCCGTGCCCTCCGGGGCGGCCAGCTCGCTGGCGTCGAGGATTCCGTCGTCGTTGTCGTCCTGGCAGACGAGCACGCGGCTGAAGATCGTCTCGTCGACGGTGCCGCGGGCGGTGAAGGTCAGGCTGC
>CALDQK010000429.1 GCA_937911525.1 uncultured bacterium | reverse complement strand
TCGGCCAGCGGCGCCAGGGCGCGACCGAGCCCGCGGCTGAAGAGCACCAGCCGCAGCCCCGCCGCGCGGGCTCGCTCCAGGGCGGCCTGGCCTTCGTCTCGCAGCTCGCCGGCCAGGAAGCGCTCGTAGTATTCGCGCGAGAGGGCGTCGATCCGGTCGCGGGTCAGCCCGCGCAGCCCGTAGCCCGCCAGGCGCCGCAGGCGGCGCCGGTCGGTCAGCGAGAAGGCCGCCAGGGCCGGGGTCGCCGCCAGCAGGCTGCCCAGGGCCGCGGCGCGCCCGCCGATCCCCGGCGCGTTGGCGCCCAGGTAGAGCGCGCTGCGGAGCAGGTGCCCGGGGAGGAGCAGGCCCTCGACCCGGACGAAGGCTGCGGCCCGGAGAGCAGGAGGCGTCGCGTTCACCCCCAGAGGCTAACCGAGTCGCCCCGCGAGAGCCCTCCTCAGCTGCGCTCGCTCAGCGCGCGCCCTCCCGCTCGGCGTGGCGCGCGAGCCCAGCTCGGAGGCGCTCCTCGAGCAAGCTGCGGCGGGACTGCTGAGCCGAGCGCTCGCTGGCCTCGTCGATCCAGCGCCGCGCTTCGGCCTCCTGGCCGCAGGCGCCCATCAGCTCGACGGCCTCGGCCTGGAGGCCGCTCTGAAGGGCGAGCAAGAGCGAGCCCCGCTCGGCCCAGCGGGAGGCCTCGCACAGACGCCAGGCCTCGCGCGCCTGAGAGACCGCTCCCTCGTGGTCGCCCAGCCTCCAGCGCGTCACGGCCAACTTCAGCGCGAGCAGCGGGTTGGCCGGGTCCAGCCCGCGCGCCTCGCGCAAGCGCGCCGCGGCGGCCTGGGCGTCCTTGGGCTGAGCCTCGGCGAGGCGGACGCCTTCGGCGCGGTTGATCGGCCCCAGCTCGGGGCAGCCGGGCGGCGTGTAGAGCAGGCGCCGCAGGCCAGCACGGGGCTCGTCGAGCGGCAAGAGGGCCGCGCGCCGGAACTCGAGCTCGCCTCGCAGCCGCAGGAAGGGAGCGATCGGATCCCCGCTCTGCACCTCGATCCGGCCCATGAAGTGGACGACCGAGACCTCGAGGTCGAGCTGCAGCGCAGCCAGGAGCAGGCGGGCCCACTCGCGATCGTCGAGGCGCCGCAGGGCCCGGACGTTGAGCAGGAAGTCGAGCACGTCGACCCCGGCCCCGCGCGGGTCCTCGGCGCGCAGGCGCGTCGCGGCCAGGGCCTCGAAGAGCCGCAGCACCTCGGCCGCCCCCGCCTCCCCCAGCGCGCGGGCAGCGGCCAGGCCCTGGTCCACCAGGGGGTCGCGCTCCCGCGCGTCCCTCGCGCGCAAGAGCGCCAGCTTCTCCAGCAGCCCCAGGGCGTGCTCCAGATCGCAGGGGCGACTGCCGAGGACCGGACCCAGGCGGACGCGCAGCCAGTCCACCGCCGCGTCGCGCTGCGTCCTGCTCAGCTCGGGCGCGAGCTGCGCCAGGTCACGCGCGCCGGCTTCCTCGAGGGCGCGCCGCAGCGGCGCCGCCAGCTCCAGGCCGCTCTGGGCAGGGCTCGGCTGCGGCGCCTGGGACGCGAGCGGGGTCGCTCGGGCCGGCTGGGGCTCCGCCGCGCGCCGAGCCAGGGCGGCCGCGAGCGCCAGGAGGCTGAGCGCGAGCAGCCCGCCGGCCGCGGTCGCGAGCAGGATCAGCGAGCGACGTCCGCCGCCGCGGGCGGCGCGCAGGGCCTCGGCCAGTTCGCCAGCGTCCGCGTAGCGCCGCTCGGGGTCCTTGCTGAGGGCGATCTCGACCACCTCCGCCACCTGAGGCCAGGCCGCGCGCGCCTCGCTCGGCAAGGGTCGCGGAGCCTCCTGACCGATGGCGAGGGCCAGCTCGCCGTAGCTCGGCGCGTCGAAGGGGAGCTCGCCGCCCAGGGCGAGCTGCACGAGGACCCCCAGGGCCCACACGTCCGCCGGCGGCCCCAGCGCCTCGCGCGCTCCTGCGACCTGCTCGGGCGACATGAAGTGGGGCGTTCCGATCGAGGTGCCGGTCTGGGTCAAGCGCTCGCCCTCCTGCAGGAAGGCGATCCCGAAGTCGATCAGGTGAGGCAACCCCTCGGCGTCGACGAGCACGTTGTCGGGCTTGAGGTCGCGGTGGACGATCCCGAGCCGGTGGGCCTCGGCCAATCCCTCGGCCAGCTCGCTCAGCGCCTCCAGCCGACGCCGCACGGGCCACTCGCTCCAGGCCACGTCCAGCGGGCGCGCCTCCGGGATCCGCTCATAGGCGAGGAAGGGCAGCCCCTCCGGCGTCGCGCCGCACGCGCGCAGGCGGACCACGCGCGGGTCCCGCAGGCGCTGGGCCAGCTCTCCCTCGCGCATGAAGCGAGCCATGGCGCTCTCGTCGTCCACGCGCTGAAGGAGCTTGACGACGACCTCGTCTCCGC
>CALDQK010000428.1 GCA_937911525.1 uncultured bacterium | reverse complement strand
GGCCCACTGGCTGCGGCGCCGCGCCGAGCGCGCCCCGTCGAGGTCGTTGCTCGCCGCGCGCCGCTCCGCCAGGCGGAGCATCACCACGCCGAGGTGGAAGAGGGGGTCGGGGTCCTGCCAGTCGACGTCGAGGTCGATCGCCTGCTCGAGGCGCTGGGCGGCCACGTCGAGGTCGTCGCGCAGGTAGGCGACCAAAGCGTCGCGCAGCAGCGTGCGCCGGTCGCGCGCGAGGAGCCCGCGGTCGGTCCCGTAGGAGAGCGCGTAGGCGTGCCAGGTGCTGCCGATATAGACCAGGATCAAGCTGACCAGCGCGACCTGGTGGATCAGGTCGGTGTTGGCGGACTGAAGGTTGTGCGCCAGGAAGAGGCCGTTGGCCGACGTGATCCAGCCAGCGAAGAACACCGCGCCGAGCAGGATGTGGTCCAGGTAGACCTGGCCCAGCCCCGGCACGACGCACAGGAGCATCGCGACGAGGTTGCTCGGCTGACGAACTTTGCTCACTCGAAGGCCTTGGGATCCACCAGGCCGCGCACTTCGAGGAAGCTGACGTGGACGGCCGCGCGGCGGACATAGAGCCCGATCGGTCCGTCCGCGAGCGCGCGGGGGAGGACCGCCTGGCCCGAGGAGAGCGGCTTGCCGCGCTTGCCGACCCGAACCTGCGCCTTGATCTCGAGGTTGGGCTTGCGCTTGCGGTCGACGATGCGCAGGTCGATCCGCAGCAGCTCTCCTGGCTTGAAGGGTGGGAGATCTCCGGGGCCCTGTTCGGCGAGGTAGCCGTTCGACTTGAGCGTCACGGGGCGCGTCCCCCAGAGCAGGCCGACGCCGCGGGCCTGGCCCTTGCGGCTCTTGCCGTGCGCGCCGAGCAACACCGCGAACTCGCCTCCCGCGCCGGGCTCCTCCGTGGGGTAGACCTCGAGGCGGAGGTCCATGACCGAGCCGTAGGGCGCCCGCAGGCCGACCAGCAGCGGCGCTCGCTCCGAGGTCAGCAGCAGCGACGCGCCGCCAGGGGAGCTGCCCGCCGAGGCGTTGGCGCCTTTGCCCTTGAGCAGCGGGAACACGTCCTCGAGCAGGTCCTCGTTGGGGCGGCTCCAGGTGCAGATCATGCCGCCGGCGTCGTAGAGGCGCGCCTCGGCCTTGAGCCGCTCCTGCAGCGCCGCCGCCACGGCGCCCGGATCCTTGAGCGTGACTCCCTCAGGCAGGCTGAGCTGCTTGACCTGGTCCAGGCGCATCTTCTTGAACTGCTTGAGCTCCTCCTCGATCCCCTCGCTGACCTTGGGGTCGAGGATCCAGGCCGAGAGGCGCTTGGCGCGCGAGTTCGCCTGACGGAGCTCGCCCATGGCCCCGAGCTCGCGGATCTTGACCATCTCCTTCTCCACCTTGGCGGAGGCGGCGGCGCGCAGCTCGCTCTCCTTCTTGGTGATCCGCTCGGCGCCCAGGGTCTGAGCGCGCGGCGAGAGCTTGGCCTTGAGGGCCAGGCCGTCGCGGTAGGTCTCCCCGCGGATCGCCTGGTCCATGTTGTCTTCGTAGCGCTTGAGCTCGGCCAGGGCCTTCTGGTCCTTCGCCTCCTCCGCCGCTCGCGCCACCTTGATCGCCTCGGTGTCGAGGCGCGGCGGCTCGTTGGTCTTGGTCTTCTCGGTCTTCTTGGTCGCGATCTTGACCGTCTTGACGGCGGTGCCGATCGCCAGCAGACCGCCCAGCACGACGAGCCCGACCAGCGAGACGACCCACTGGGTGCGGCTGCCCTGGCCGACCGCCTCCTCCATCCCGATCGAGCTGGGTCCGTCGATTCCGTCCAGGCGGGCCGAGCGGTTGCGCTTGGGGCGCTTCTTCTTCTTGCCGGCGGACTTGTCGTCCTTGGCCAGCTCGTGGTCCTCCTCGGCCGCCTTGATCATGGCGGCGAGCAGGTTGTCGCCCTCGTCGTCGCCGCTGCCGCCGCCGGCGAAGGCGTCGGGGCCGACGCGCTTGAGCTTCTTGGCGTCGAAGGTGCCCTTGCGCTTGGCCAGGCCCGCGTTCTGACGGTCCCAGGCAT
Organism: uncultured bacterium; assembly: GCA_937911525.1. Lineage (GTDB taxonomy): Bacteria > Planctomycetota > J058 > J058 > J058 > NORP233. The sequence continues at coordinate 1,328 of CALDQK010000428.1, read as the reverse complement.
CCGCCGTGACCTCCGTGTCGAGGGTGAACTCCTCGACCTCGGGCGCCGCGCCGGCGGGCGCCCCTGCGGGGCGCGGCATGGGCGGGAGCGGCTTGCCGGCCAGCAGGAGGCGGATCGACTCGACCACCGCCTTGGCGCTCGGGAGGCGGGTGGCGGCCTCCTTGGCCGTCATGCGCAGCAAGAGCCCCGCGATCCCCGCGCTGAAGCGGACGTCCGCGGGAGGCGGCGGGAGGGGCGCCTCGAAGTGCTGCTTGAGCACGTCGATCACCTCACCCTTGAGCGGGAAGGGCAGCTGCCCGCAGAGCATCTCGTAGCCGAGGATGCCCAGCGCGTAGACGTCAGCGGCCGGGGTCGGCTTGGTCTGGCCCTCCTGGATCACCTCCGGCGCTATGTAGGCCGGGTGACCGAAGGCGAGGCCGAACTGGCCGAAGCCGGCGGCGAGGCAGGAGGTCCGGCCCAGCCCGCCGTCGACGAGGGTCGCGTGCTGGCCGTCCCAGAACACCTTGGCGGCGCGGACGTCGCCGTGCGCGATCCCGCGCGAGTGGCTGGGCTCGAGGGCTTGCGCGACCTCGAAGATCGCCTTGAGCGCTTGACCGGGGTCCAGAGGGCCCCGGCTGAGGAGCTGGCGCAGGGGCTGACCCGGGGCGAAGCCGAACACCGCGACCTGGCGGCCGTTGCTCTGGCCGCGCGCGAGGAAGGGGCTGAGGCGGTCGTGCTGCAGCGAGCGCCAGGGCGCGAGGTCCGCGTCCACCTGCTCGAGGAGCTGGGGGAAGTCGGAGAAGCGCTTGTTGAGCACCTTGATCACGACGGGCGCGTGGGTGCGCTTGTTGCGACCGCGGAAGCTGGCCCCACCTGCGCCGGCGCCGAGCTGGCCGCCGAGCTCGAAGTCCTCGAGGCCCTCTCCGTTGACGGCGAGGTCGAAGTAGGTCTCGCCGCCCGGCGCGGACTGGGCGCCCGGCGCGGACTGGCCGCCCGGCGCGGACTGGCCGCCCGGCGCGGACTGGGCGCCCGGCGCGGACTGGGTCCCCGGCGCGGACTGGCCGCCTGGCGCGGACTGGGCGCCCGGCGCGGACTGGGCGCCCGGCGCGGACTGGGTCCCCGGCGCGGGAGCCGGCCGCGGGGGGGGCGCTCCCGGGCCGCCAGGACCCGGGGTCCGGGCGCTCGGCGGACGGGCGGCCCGGCGCGAGGCCGAGCGGGGGTGTCGGCCCGTGGGGGGGCGCTGGCCCGGAGGGGGCGGGCCGCCTGGCCGCGCCGGGGGAGCGCCAGGGTGGGGAGGGGGCGCGGAGGGGCGCGGCGGAGGGGGGGCGCCGGGCCGCGGCGGCGGGGCG
>CALDQK010000427.1 GCA_937911525.1 uncultured bacterium | reverse complement strand
GCTTCGACGACGCGGCGGCGCTCTGGGCCGGCAACCGCGCCGTGGCCGAGGCCTTCTTCCCTGGCGCCGGCCTGGGCGGCCTGCGCGTCGGCGGTCCGGCCGACCTGAGCGTGCTCGACTACGACCCCTGGACGCCGCTCTCAGGCGACAACCTGCTCGGCCACGTGCTCTACGGCGGCCTCGGCCCCCGCGTGCGCGACGTGCTCTGCGGCGGGCGCTGGGTCCTGCGCGCGGGCACCTTCCCCCAGCTGCCGAGCGACCTCGGCGACCTGAGCGCCCGCGCCCGCGAGGCGGCGCGAGCCCTCTGGGATCGCCGCCAGGCGCCCTCTCTCTGACCGCCCCCTCTCCTCCGCTGACCACACAGGAGCCCGCGTGAACCTCCCCGCCTTCGAGGACTTCGACCCGCTCTACGACGAGGCCGCGCTCGCCGCCCGGATCAAGGCCCTCGGCGAGGAGATCTCGCGCGACGTCGCCAACGACAGCGACAACCTGGTCCTGGTGTGCGTGCTCAAGGGGGCCATGGTGTTCATGGCGGACCTGATGCGGCACCTGCCGACGAGCGTCACCTGCGACTTCCTCCGCCTCTCGAGCTACAGCGGCACCCAGAGCACGGGCCGCGTCCGCTTCGACTTCGACCTGACCCAGCCGATCAAGGGCAAGGACGTCCTGATCGTGGAGGACATCGTCGACACCGGCCGCAGCATGCACTTCCTGCTCAAGGCCCTCGAGGCGCGCGAGCCGAAGTCGCTCAGCATTTGCACCCTGCTCGACAAGCCGGCCCGCCGGGTCAAGCAGGTGCCGATCCGCTACACCGGCTTCTCGATCGAGGACCGCTTCGTGATCGGCTACGGCCTCGACCTCGAGGGCCGCTACCGCAACCTGCCCTATATCGCCGCGCTCCGCCCCGAGATCGAGGCCGCGCTGGCCGGGAAGAGCAGCGAAGACGCGCTGATCGAGGACTAGCCATGGGCACCGTCGTCGCGCGCACCTGCGTCGCTTGCGGAGCCGAGCCTGAGGACCCGGCCGCGCTGTGGTGCCCCAGCTGCGGACCCGAGGGCACGCTCGACCTGAGCTACGACCTCGAGGCCGCGGGCGCCGCCCTGCGCCGCGACCTCCTCGACCCAGCCACGCCCCTCGACTCCTGGCGCTTCCGGGCGCTGCTCCCCGTCGCCGACGAGGGCCCGCGTCCGCCCCTGCGGGTCGGGCCGACGCCCCTGCTCCTGGTGCCGGCCGAGCGCGCGCCGGCCGGCCTGCAGCGGCTGTGGGTCAAGGACGAGGGCCGCAACCCGACGGCGAGCTTCAAGGACCGCGCGACCCAGGTCGCGGTGGCCTCGGCCCTCGAGCGGGGCGTGCCGGGGCTGCTCTGCGCCTCGACCGGCAACGCCGCGACCTCGCTGGCCGGCTTCTGCGCGGCGAGCGGGCTGCGGGCCGTGATCCTGGTGCCCGCCAGCGCGCCGCGCCCCAAGCTGGCCCAGCTGCTCTGCTACGGCGCCGAGCTGATCCCCGTGGCGGGGACCTACGACGACGCCTTCGACCTCAGCCTGGCGGCGGCGCCCCAGCTGGGCCTCGACCTGCGCAGCACCGGCGTGAACCCGATCCTGGGCGAAGGCAAGAAGACGGCCGCCCTCGAGCTCATGGAGCAGCTCGGCTGGGAGCCGCCCGAGGCGATCTCGGTCTCGGTCGGCGACGGGTGCATCATCTCGGGGCTCTACAAGGGCCTGGCGGACCTCTACGGCGCCGGCATGATCCCGCGGATCCCCCGCCTGATCGGCGTCCAGGCCGCCGGGAGCGACGCCTTGACCCAGGCCTGGGAGCGCGGCGACGACGCCCCGACCGCGATCTCGGCCAAGACGCGCGCCGACAGCATCTCGGTCGACCTCCCCCGCGACGGGCGCAAGGCCCTGCGCGCGGTGCGCGAGTCCAAGGGCTGCTTCGTGCGCGTCCCCGACGAGGACCTGCTGAAGGCGCAGCTGACCCTGGCCCGCTGCTCGGGGGTGTTCAGCGAGCCCTCGGGCGCGGCGTCCCTGGCCGGGATCCTGGCCCTCGTCGAGCGGGGTGAGCTGGACCCCGCCGCCCCCGTGGTCGCGCTGACGACCGGCAGCGGGCTCAAGGACACCGACTCGGCCCTCGAGGCCGGCGGCGGCGTCCCCCCCGCGATCGAGCCCAGCCTTGACGCGCTGCTCGCTCGCCTGCAACAACAGACTCGTGGGTGACCCTCCCGAGGAGCTCGAGGCCGAACCACCTCCGCTCGAGCCAGCGCCGCCTGCGGCAGGGACCTCGGACGCCCCCCCGGCGCAGGACTCCGCGCCGCCCTCGCGCAGCGCGTCCGCCCTCGCCCTGATCCTGGCCAGCGTGGTGTGGGTCCTGGCGGGAGGGCTCCCCTGGCTGCAGTGCGCCGAAATGCCGGTGGGCTCCCACGACGCGGGCTGGCACCTCGCGACGGGGCGGCTGATCTACGAGACCGGGACCGTGCCGCAACGCGACCCCTTCTGCTCGACCTCAGGCGACACCGACTGGGTCAACCTCAACTACCTCGCCGAGCTCGGGACCTACCTCGTCTACCTGGGCGGCGGCCTCGGCGGCGCGCTGGCAGGGACCGTGGCGCTGCCCTTCCTGCTGACCCTGCTGCTCTTCACCGCGCAGCTGCGCCAGCGCGAGGTTCAGCCCATGTGGGGGCTCTTGGCGCTGGCGGCGATCGCGTGGCTCGTGACCCCCTGGTTTCAACTCCGCCCCCGGGTGTGCAGCTACGTGCTCGCGCCGCTGCTCTTGCTGCTGCTCGGGCCCGACAAGAACAACGAGGCGCTCAGCTGGCGCCGGATCGCCGCGTTGGTCGCGCTCTTCGTCGCCTGGTGCCAGCTCCACGGCGGCTTCATATACGGCTTCGCGATCCTGGGGATCGACTTCCTCGCCTCGTCGATCCAGGCCTACCGCGCGCAGGACCGCCCCTTCGTGCGCACCCGCGCCTTCGGGCTAGGCTTCGCAGGCCTTGCAGGGCTCTTGCTCGGTTTCGCGCTCCACGCGCACGGCTTCGACGCCCTCTTCCACGCGCTCAGCTACACGATCAACGTCGGCAGCATGCTCCCCCACATCCTGGAGCTCATGCCGACCTACGTGTGGGTCTTCGAGCGCCGCAGCGCCCCGATCGCGGTCGCAGTGGGAGTCCTCCTGGTCGCCGTCGCTGCAGGCTTCCTCGCCCGCCGCAAGACCGCCGAGCCGACGCCCCACCCCGTCACAGAATAATCGACTACTCGTCATGAACGAAGCGGCGCGTCCCTGAGTACCTCAAGTACCTACGGCGCGCGCTCGCGTAGATCGACGCCCTCTGCCTCGGCTACAACGCGACGATGTTCGCCTACG